>NZ_JBHXQY010000068.1:0-34758 GCF_042716955.1 Nocardiopsis sp. NPDC058631
GCTCACGACGGACTACGTCCTCTACGCGATGCAGGACCCCGCGGACCGGGGCCCCTCCCCCTACGGCGCACCGGACACGGTGAAGACCGTCAACACGGCGTCGGCCCCGGCGGAGGCGCTCGGATCCGCGGACCAGCCGTCCGCCGAGGCCGCGGAGGGCGTCGCGACCCGCGGCGAGGCCGACGCCGGAGAGGCCCGGGACTCGTTCCCGGATACGCCCGACGCACCGCCGGCGCCGCCGCACCGTCCCGAGAGCGGCGCGCCCCTGAGCGGCCGGGCGGAGCCGGAGCCGGAGCCGGGGGAGCGTCCCGCGGCCGTCTCGATCCTGAACACGTTCCACAGCGCCCTCAACGAGCAGTCCCCGCCCGTCCGGAGCGGACCGGTGACCGGGGAGGAGTCCTCCGGCCCGGGGAGCGGACCGTCCCCGCAGCCGGTTTCAGCACGATCGGCGTCCGAGCCGAACACGGACGACGAGATGACCGTGTTCCTGATGGAGACGACGGACCAGGACCCGGCCGAGGTTGACGGGCCCCCCACCGGGCCCGGGTGGACGCGCGATCGGGAAGACGGGATGGCCGGCCTCCTGGGGCTGGAGGACCCGGCCGCCCGCGCCGCGGAGCTCGATGACCCGGGCACCAACCCGCACACCTTCGACGCGCTGCCCCGGGACCAGCGCGAGGCCGTCGTCGCGCAGGCGGCCAGCGGCTGGCTCTCGTCCCTCACCTGGATCCCCTCGCTGGACACCGCCTCCGTCCAGAAGAGGCTGGAGGACCTGACGTACGACGCGGGCGACAACGCCAGCGGCGACGACCTCAACGGCTGGCCCCTCTACGAGAGGAACGGGGGGCGGTGGCCGACGCTCGCCGAGATCCGGAAGTTCCACTCCGACGGCGGGAACACCCACACCTTCAACTGGCTCACCGACGACATCTTCAAGGCGCCGGACCCCGGCCGACGGCTGCGCCACTGGTACGACAACGCGGACGAGGCCGGAGCCCTGGCCAGGGCCGCCGGCGGCGCCTACCCGACGGCCGGCCAGGTCCTGGACACCCTGCGCACCCTGGACGCCGCGACCGACCGCCCGCTGCCCGGCCCCGTGGAGGTGACCTTCACGCTGAGCGGGGACGAGGGCCTCGCCGGGCTCGGCGGGTACGTCGAGGGCGACCCCTCCTCGCTGGTGGGCACCGAGCAGCGGGAGGCGGGGTACCTGCGCACCTCCCTGGACCGCTCACCGGCAACCGGAGGCGACGGTACGGCCCTGGTCCGCCTGACCGTACCCGAGGGCGGGCGCGGCCTGTGGATCGGCGACAGGGCGGACACCTCCGACCCGTACACGCTCCTCCTCCCCCGCGGCGCCGGCTACCGCGTCACCGACGTCACGGAGTCGGACGGGATCGTGGAGATCACCGCCGTGGCCCTGCCCGCGGAACCGCGACCGGTGGGCGCGCCCCCGGCGGAACCCGCCGTGGCCCACGACGACGCGGGCCACGGAGACGACGAGAGCGACGCGAGCTCGGAATCGGACGCCTCGGACGCTGAATCGGACAACTCAGACGACTCGGATGCGGATACCGACGGCAGGGGGACCCTCGACGAGGACGGCATCCGCCGCTTCGACTCGCCCGGGGAGATCGAGGGGCAGGACCGGTGGCTCCAGGACCCGGCGAACAACCCCCACGCCTTCGACACCCTCACCCCCGATCAGCGCCGGATGGTCGACTCCTACACCAGGTCCGCCTGGATCACCCGTGTCGCCCGCATCCGTCCCTTCCTGCCCCAGACCGTCGCCCGACAGCTGATGGAGTGGCGCTCGCAGTCCCGGGCCGAGGCCGCCGACCCCGACATGGCGCAGACGGCCCACGGCTGGGACCTGTACGAGGCCAACGGTCTGGTCTGGCCGACCGTGGAACGGCTGCGCCAGATCGCGGCCTCCCCACAGCCGGTGCCCCCGCGGACCCGGGGGCTCATCCGGTACATCCTCGACGCCCCCGACCCCCGTGCGGAACTCGTCCACTGGTACGACAACGCGGGATACGCGGGGGTCATCGCCCGGCTCAACGGGGGCGTCTACCCCGACGCCGCCGAGACCCGGCGGCTGTTCCGCCTCCTGGACGGCGCAGTCGACCGCCCGCTGCCCGAGGGCATGGCCGTGTCCCGCGGCATGCAGTCGATCGACCACCTCCTGCGCACGACCGGGGGCACGGACCCCCGCGGGCTGGTGGGCACCGTCCACACCGAACCCGGCTACATGTCCACCACCCTGGGCGACACCCCGTTCAAGACGGACTCGGACGGATTCCCCTTCCTGTTGCGCCTGGACGTGCCCGAGGGGAGCCGCGGCCTCTGGATCGGTACACGCAGCCACGACCCGGAGCAGATGGAGCTCACCCTCGGCCGCGGCACCACGTACCGCATCACCGGCGTCCAGAACAGGGTCGACCCCGAATCCGGCGGCCCGCAGACCGTGGTCACCGCGACCGTGGTCCGGCTGCCGCGGGCGGTGCCCGACCTCTTCTCGGAGGGGAGCACGGGCGAGGACGGCGTCCGCAGATTCTGGAACGCGGAGGAGGCCCACTGGTACGGCCACCGCCTCCACGACCCGGCGCACAACCCGCACGCCGTCAACGCGCTCCCCCGGGCACGGCAGGACCTCGCCCGTGCCCTCAGCGCGCTCGCGGGCGGGTTCGACCTCACCCGGACGGACCCGGACGGCGCCCGGGAACTGCTGGACTCCCTACGCGCGGCGAGCCGTGTCACCCCGGGCTCCACCCCGGCGGAGCGGCAGCGGGTCCTCGGGTGGGAGCTGTACGAGGCGAACGGCCTCACCTGGCCATCCCCCGACCGGCTGCTCCAGCTCCTGTCCGTGGAGCGGGTGCGCAACCCCGCGCGGGCGGGATTCATCACCGACATCCTCAGGCAGGGCCCCCAGGAGGCGGCCCGCAGGCTGGGCGGGCTGTACAACTCGGCCGGGGCCGCCGGGGTCCTGGCCCGCGCGAACGGGGGCACCTACCCCTCGCCCGAGAGGCTGCTGGACATGCTGGCCTCCTATGAGAGCGCCGTCCGCCGCCCGCTGCCCGACGCGGTCGAGAGCACCTGGTACCTGGACCAGGCGACTGCGCGGCAGTTGCACGGATTCGACCCGCGCGACCCCTCCGCGCTGGCCGGGACCGAGCAGGCCACCCGGGGGTACACCGCGGTCGCGCTCAACCCGCGGCCGGTCGGCCCGGCCGAGGGGGCGGCCGCGGTCGTCCGTCTCGTCCTGCCGCCGGGGGCGCACGGCCTCTGGCTGGGCGGTACGGGCCCCCGCCCCCAGAACCAGGAGATCGTCCTCCCGCCGGGGACCGGGTTCCGGATCGACTCCGTGGACACGTCCGGAGGCCGTCCCGTGATCACCGCGCGGGTGCACGCGCCGGCGGACGACACCGCCGCGCCCGAGGTGGTGAGTGCGCCGCCCGCCGCCGGGGCCGTGCCCGACGGGACGAACGACGCCGCCACAGGACCGGACACGGTCCACACCGGGCAGGGACCCGGCGACGGACGTGGCCACGTCGACGGGAACGGGATCCGGAGGTTCCGCACGGAGGAGGAACTCGACGCCTACGACCTGTGGCTCCACGACCCCGCCAACAACCCGCACGCCTTCGCGGCCCTGAGCCCTGAGCACCGGAACAGGATCACGGGCTACACCATCGACGGCTGGCTCAACACCGTGGCCCGCGATTCCATGAACGCGGACCAGGTGGCGATCGTGCTGGACCTAATGCGCCAGGACACCGTCGCGTCGTTCGAGACCAACCCCATGGGCTCACGCGGCTGGGAACTGTACGAGATGAACGGCCTCGCGTGGCCGACCCTGGACCGGCTGCGGGAACTCCTGGCGCAGGGGCGCGTTCCGGAGAGGGCCGAGGGCTTCGTCAGGTACATCCTCGACGCGCGGGACCCGCAGGAGGAACTCGACAGCTGGCACGTGCGCGCCGGTGAGGCCGGGGAGGTCGCCAGGTCGAGCGGCGACGCGTTCCCGACCCCGGAACGCACGCTCGAACACCTCCGGACCCTGACGGAGGCCATCGACAGGCCCCTGCCCGAGGGGGTCGAGGTGATCCGCGGGCTGGAGGAACTGGACCACCTCGCAGGCTTCGACGGCAAGGACCCCTACTCCCTCGTGGGCACCGTCCACACCGAGCGCGGGTTCATGTCCACGTCGCTGGGAAACGAGCTCGCCGGAGTCACGTCCAATTACGCGCACGCGATACACCTGACCCTCCCCCGCGGTTCCCGGGGCGTCTGGATCGGCTCGGAGAGCAGGCACCCCGAGGAGCGCGAGCTGATCCTCCCCCCGGGTACGACCTACCGAATCACCCGGGCGGGCTGGGGAGGCTCCCGCGGACTGGAGGGTCTGTACATCGAGGCCGAGGTGATCGTGCCGGAGCGGCCGATCGCCGAACCGGCCACGACACGGGTCGAGGGGGCCAATGACCTGCACGTGTTCGCCGCGCAGACCGACACGGACGCCACCGTCACGGGCCCCGACGAACCCGGATTCGGTGCGGACGCGGAGGCCGGAATGGCCGACCTCCTGGGGCTGGAGGACTCCGGGCACGAGAGCTCCGGAGACGACGCGTACGACGACCGGCCCCTCCTGGACCGCTACGACTCCGACGACGAAGCGCCGAGGGCCTCGCACGCCGACCGGGCCCCGCTCGACCGCACGGACGACGGCGACACCGCGGCCGCGACCCCCGAAACGAGCGGCGGAGAGGTCCGCGGGTTCCGCACCCGGGAGGAGTTGGACGCCTACGCGGAGCGGATGGAGGACCGAGACGGTGAACCGCACACCTACGGCGCTCTCCCGCCGGAGCTGCGCGCCCTCATCAGCGCGCACACCGCGTTCCCGTGGCTCAGCAATCTCGCCCAGCTGGGAACCTCCGACCCGGCGGCCATCCAGGGCAGGCTCGACTTCTGGAGCAGGATCAGCCTGGAGAACGCCACCGACCCCGACACCCCCAACGGGTGGGTGCTCTACGAGGCGAACGGCCTGTCGTGGCCCTCGCTCAGCCGGGTGCGGGAACTGTACGCCGAGGGAGGCCGCTCCCCGGCCTTCGAGGCGGTCGCGGCGGACATCTTCGGTTCCTCCGATCCGCGGCTGCGGCTGGACCACTGGTACGAGAACGCGGACGACGCGGGGGAGGTCGCCCGGGCCAACGGCGGTGTCTACCCCACCGGGGACAGGGCCCTGGAGCTCATCCGGGACATGGACACGGCCGTGGACCGGCCCCTGCCCGGCCCGATCGCGGTGTCCTTCGTGCTGGATGTCGGACGGGACCTACCCGGACTCAACGGCTACGACTGGGACGACCCGTTCGCCATAGTGGGCGGGGACCAGCGCGAGCGGGGGTACACCACTGTTTCCCTGGGCGACTCGCCCTTCACCACCGCACCGCGCGACACCGTGGCGGTCGTTCGCATGGTCCTCCCCGAAGACGCCCGGGGCCTGTGGATCGGTGACCGGGGCGCGACGGGCGACCCGTACGCGCTGGTCCTGCCCCGGGACTTCGGCTACCGCATCACCGACGTCCGGATCACCGACGACGGAATGGAGATCGACGCCGAGCCGGTCCACGCGGACATGTCGGCGCGAGAACCGTCAGCGGAGGCCGGGGACGGCGACTCGGACGCCTCCACGGTCCTCGACGAGGAGTCGCGCCTTCCGGCGGGCGACGGCCGCGGGCACGTCGGCGACGACGGATACCGGCGCTTCCGCGCCCTGGACGAACTGGACGCCTACGACCAGTGGCTCCAGGACCCGGCCAACAACCCCCACGCCTTCGACACCCTCACCCCCGACCAGCGCTGGATGGTCGACGTCTACACCAAGTCCGCCTGGATCACCCGGATGGCACGGGTCCGGACCCTGTCCCCGACCGGTGTGGCGCGCCAGTTGGAACTGATACGGGCCAAGGCCCAACACAAGGCGGGGCAGGCGGCGACCATGGTGACCGCCCACGGCTGGGACCTGTACGAGGCCAACGGACTCACCTGGCCCACCCTCGACCGGCTACGCGAGATCCGGGCGAACCCGGACGGCCTCCCCCCTCGCACCGCCGGACTCATCGACTACGTCCTGACCGCCCGTGACCCCGCCGCGGAACTGCGCTACTGGTTCGACAACGCCGGGTACGCCGGGGTCATCGCCCTCCACAACGGCGGGACCTATCCCGACGTGGACCGCGTCCTGGAACTCTTCCGCCTCCTCGACGACGCCACCGGCCGCCCCCTGCCCGAAGGCCTGGTCGTCTCCCGGGGCATGTACTCCGTCGACCACCTGCTGCGCGCGGCCGGCAGGTACGACGCCGACGACCTCGAAGGCACGGTCCACACCGAGCCCGGGTACATGTCCACCACCCTGGGCGACTCCCCGTTCAAGACGGGCTCGGACGGATTCCCCTTCCTGTTGCGCCTGGACCTGCCCCAGGGGAGCCGCGGCCTCTGGATCGGTACACGCAGCCACGACCCCGAACAGCGCGAACTCACCCTCGCCCGCGGTTCCACCTACCGGATCACCGGTGTCCGGAAAACGTTCGACATGAACACGAACAGGACCGTGACCGTGCTCTCCGCGGAGGTGGTCCTGCGACCGGAGGCCTTCGCGGACCCGCTCTCGGACGGACGGGTGGACGCGTCCGGTGTCCGGCGGTTCCGGACGCCCGCGGAGGCCGACTGGTACGCCCACCGGGCCGCGCGCGCGGAGCGCGGCATCCCGGGGCTGGACACCCTGCCCGAGGGGGCACACCGCGTCGCCGCGGCGTTCTCGGACACCCCGCGGCTCGCGGACCTGGCACTGGTGCCCCCGGACGACGTGCGGACGCAACTCGACCGGTTGCGCTCGATGAGCCGTACCGAGTGGCCCTCGGTCGTGGACCCCCACGGCAGCAGCGGCTGGGAGGTCTACGAGGCCAACGGGCTCACCTGGCCCACCCTTGAGCGGCTGCGGGAGATCGCGGACGCCGCCGAGGAGGGGTCCCCCAAAACGCACTTCCTGCGGACGATCCTCACTCTGGAGCGTCCCGAGGAACAGCTGGCCGGTCTGTACCGCAGGAGCGGTATGGCCGGAGCGCTGGCCGCGGCCAACGGGGGGACCTACCCCTCCGCCGAGGGTGTGCGGGAACTGCTCGGAACCTACGACGAAGCGGTGGGGCGCCCGCTCCCGGAGGCGGTCGAGACGACGTGGGTCATGGCCCACACCCGCGACCTCCGGTTCCCGGAGGGGTACGACGAGAGGAACCCCTCCGAACTGGTGGGCACCGTCCAGAGCAGTCCGGGGTACACCACGGTCTCCTTGAACCCGGAACCGGTGGGCCTGGGGCACCCCGCGGTGACCGTCCGGCTGACCCTGCCCGAGGGCGCGCACGGGCTCTGGCTGGGCACGGAGGGCCCGCGGCCGTCGAACCACGAGATCGTCCTGCCCCGGGAGATGGCCTATCGCGTCACCGGCGCGGAGAGGACCGCCCACGGTCTGCTGCTGTCCGCCGAGGCCGTCCTGCCGGAACAGGCCGGCACCGCCTCCGGAACCCGACCGCCTGCCGTGGAGGAAACCCCTCCCGCGACCGGCGGGGAGACCGGGCAGGACACGGCCGCCCCCGGCGAGGAGACGGGGCACACGGCCACCCCGGACGCCTCCGCGGACACCCCCGCCACCGACACCGGGCTCCCCGACGACGGCAGGGGGTACGTCGACGACCGGGGCGTGCGGCGGTTCCGCTCACTGGAGGAGACCGACGCCTACGGCCGCTGGCTCCACGATCCGGCGAACAACCCGCACGCCTTCGACACCCTCCACGACCGGCAGCGCGAAGACATGCTCGGGTACACGGCGGACGGGTGGCTCAACTCGATCGTCCGCGAGAACCTCTCGCCCGAGCAGATCCAGGACGCCCTGGACGAGGTGCTGGATTCGACCCGCCTCCAGACCAGCACGGACCCGATGTCGGCCCGCGGCTGGAGCCTGTACGAGCTGAACGACCTGTCCTGGCCCACCGTCGAGCGCCTTCGGGAACTCCTGGCGCAGGACCGGGTGCCCGAACACACCACGGGCTTCGTCAGGTACATCCTCGACGCGCCGAACCCGGAGGCGGAACTGGCGGGCTGGCACCGGAACGCGGGTGCGGCCGGCATCGTGGCGCGGTCCAACGGGGACGTGTTCCCCACCGCGGCCGATGTGGCCGCGTTCCTGGAGCGCCTCGACCGAGCCGTCGACCGCCCGCTGCCCGACACGGTCGAGATGGTCCGCGGCCTGTCCGAGGTCTCGTTCCTTGACGGGTTCCAGGATCTGGACCCCTACTCCCTGGTGGGCACCGTCCAGACCGAGCCCGGTTTCATGTCCATGTCCCTGGGCAACAAGCTGGCCGAGCACCACAAGGCCGAATCCGGGCACGTCGTCCACCTGACCGTGCCCGCGGGCAGCCGCGGCCTGTGGATCGGTGAGAGGAGCGACTACCCGGAGGAGCGCGAGGTCGTCCTCGCCCGAGGCACCACCTACAGGATCACCCGGGCGGGCTGGGGCGGATCGTTCGGGCTGCCGGGGTTCTACATCGAAGCCGAGGTGGTGGTCCCGCCGCGGCCGGAGACCGTTCCGTCACCGGAGCAGCGGGTCGAGGACGCCTCGGACGTCAAGGTCCTCACCGTGCGAACCGACACGAACACCACCGTGACCGGCCCCGAAGAAGTGGGACTCAACAGTGGCACCGAGGCCTTCCTGACCGCGCTCCTGGGGCTGGACTCCACCGTCGGCGCCGATGCCACGGCCGCCGCGGTCCACCCGGAGACCACCGCGGAGGACTCCGCCGCTCCCCTGGAGACCGGGACACAGGCCGCCGGGCCGGACCTGCCCGACGACCGCCCCGGACGGGTCGACCCCGACGGCGTGCGCCGGTTCGCCACCGACGGCGACGGTGCGGGATACGGGAAGCTCGTCCTCGGCGGCCGGTTCGCGTCCCTGACCCCGGAGCAGCAGGACTCCGCACGGGCCTACACGAAGAACGCGCAGTTCTACAACGACTTCTCCCGGCACTCCAACCCCGAGTCCGAGGTCCTGCGGCTCAGCGAGCAGCGGTTCTTCGGTTCGTGGGTCGAGAAGTGGTTCGGCGGGCACACCCCGACCCGGGAGAACGCCGAGAAGACCTGGGACCTCCTGCGCGAGGGGATGGAGCGGCTCGACCGGGCGATGGATCCGATCCCGGAAACAGTCGAGGTCCGGCGCTCGGTGTTCAGCGTGCGCTTCATGGCCCCGCCGGGGCGGCCCTTCCACGACGCCACGGATCTGATCGGCACGGAGTTCCTCGAACGGGGGTTCCTCTCGGGGTCGCTGGGGGTCGAGACCGTGAACCGGACCGCCGACTTCCAGTTCCACCTGGCCGTGCCCGCGGGGCACCCCGCCCTGTGGATCGGCGAGGGCAGCGTGCACCGGTCTGAGAGGGAGCTGCTCCTGCCGCGCGGAACGCGCTTCAGGATCGACGACGCGCTCCAGGACCCCGACACCGGGCAGTGGACCCTGCGGGTCACCGTGCTGCCGTTCACCCCGCGACCGTGACGAAGGAGGAGCGATGACCGACGAGGAGCAGGCCGCGCGGGACGAGTTCCGTCCCGAGTTCGCGGGCGCCGAGCCCCGGTTCGCCGCCGACACCGACGGGCCGGTGCTGCACGTACCGGTGCTGCGGGAGGACGGGAGTGCGCTGGGCCGCCTCTGGGCTTCGCGGGACGGGGCCGCCGCGGGGTTCCTGCCCCGGCCCGGTCCGGCGGGGCTCAACGCCAAGGGCGCATGGGTGCGCCGCCTGATCCTGGCCCGGGCCCAGGGGCTGGACGCCCTCGGCGCGCTGGCACGCTGGACCGGGGCCCCTCAGGACGACCGGGCCGGAGCGGTCCCGCCGGGAAGCGTGCCCGAGCACGCCGACCGCCTGGACGGGATCCCTCCCCCCTGATCCGGGCAGGACACCCGGTACCGCAGTGACAGCTGGAGACGAGAGGAAGTGGAGACGGCCATGGACAGTGGGCGCTCACCCGAGGACGGGTACCGAACGGACCGGAGCGGGGAGGAGCCCGATCCGTCCCGCGGGGCCGACGGCGCAGGGGGTCCGGCCCGTGCGCCGGGCGCGGGGCAGGGGGCGTTCGACCGGTGGAGCGACGAGGCGCTGGCCCCTGTACTGGTCGGCCGCTCCTACGCCCCGACCACCGCGGGCCCCGTGGTGTACCTCCCCGTGCACCGGGACGGCGGCCTCATCGGGTACCTGTGGGCCTCCGAGACCGAGGAGGCCAGCGACTTCCAGCCCCTCCTGCCTCCCGACACGGCGGGCAACGCCGCCCGCGGCTGGTGGACGATGGAGCACGTGCGCCTGCGCCGCGAGGGGCTGACCGCCCTGGAGGCGCTCCGGTCCTGCGCCGGGAAGGTCGACGACCCCCAGGGGGGCCGGGTGGACGCCGACGCCCCCGAGTCCCGTGCCGCGAGCCTGGAGGAGCTGCGCGCCCTCGCCCGCGGCTGAGACACCGCACCGGCCCCGCACCACCGGAGTGATGGTGTGGGGCATCGGACCGCCCGGGCCGCACCGGAAGGGTCACGGGCGTGAGGGAAACCGCCCTCGCGAGCCCCGGACGCGTGACCTCGGCGCACGGCGGGTGCCACGTGCGCACGTACCGAGGGTGCCGTGCCGGCGTCGCGACGCCCGACCGCCTCACCGGCATGTCCTGGAAACAGCCCCGGCTCCCGGGGCCGACCCGTGGGTCGGCCATCGTCCGGGTCAGGCGGTCGCGATGATCCGGCCGACCTCCGCGACCCCGGAGACCAGGTCCTGGGGGTCGGCGGTCATCCCCGCCACCACGAGGTCGACCTCCTCCAGCCCGGCCCGGGACAGGAGCTCCGCGTCGTCGGTCACCCACTCCCCCCGCCCGGCCAGTACGGCGTGGGCCGTGTGGGAGGCGGCCTGGGCGACGAGGCCCGCGGTCTGGGCGACCCTGCCGTGGGGCGCGTGGTGGCGCTCGGCGTAGGCCAGGGTGGCGGAGGCCAGGCCGCGCCACACCGGCGGCGCGCTCCGGCGCAGCGCCTCGGGGTAGTCGGGCCGGGGCAGGTCTCCGACGAGGACGCGGCCGATCGCGAGCTCGGCCACGACGAGGTAGGTGGGGATGCCGACCAGGTGGAACATGAGAGGCTCCACCCGGAACCGGCCCTGGCGCGCCTCGGCGAGTTCGTGTTCGACGACGTCGAGGTCGCGGTGATGGACGTGCACCGTCCGTCCGTCGATCCGCAACCGGATGCCACCGCCGACGACACCGCCGCCCCGACCCCCGGTCTCCGCGACGTCGCCCGCCCAGCCGGCGTCGCGAAGGTCCTGGGGGGCGAATCCGCCCCGGTGGTAGACCGCCAGGTCCCAGTCGCTGCCCGGGCGGTGGGAGCCCCGGGCTCTGGAGCCGACGAGGGTGACGGCCCTGACGGCCGGGAGCGCGGCGAGCCTGTCGGCGGTGGCGGCGAGGAAGCGTTCGTCGTCGGAAGTGGTCATCGGACCATCATCGTGTACCCCCACCGGTGGTGCTTTCCCGGCGCGGGCCGGGCAGGACCAGCTCCTGGGTCCGTGCGCCCACGTGCCGCCCGGGGGCTGTCGGCGGCGCCCCGCCCCGGGCTCACGGTGCGCGGGACCGGCAGGTCCGCGCACCGTGCGGTGGTCAGACGCCCGAGTGCGCCCTCCCCTGGTCGGCGGCGGTCGCCGACCGGGCTCCCCGGTAGGTGCCCCGGCGCAGGAGGCGCTCGGCGGGGCCGCGCGTGCCAGTGCGTCGCATGGCGTCGGCGATCACCACGGTGGTCAGCCAGACGGCCGCGCCGACCAGGACGGAACCGATGTCGGAGAGTCTCGACGCCAGGTCGAGCGTGTAGGGCATGAACAGGACCATCCACCCCACCGACTGGAGGAGGTAGCAGGTCATCGACCGCTGGCCGGTGGCCGCCAGCGCCTGGACGATCGGACCCCGTCGACGGCCCAGTCGGACCGCGGCGAGCGCGATGAGCGCCGCGTATCCGAAGCCGCCCGCGTAGCCGGTGAGCAGGTGCAGCCACGCGGCACCGGTCTCCCACGCGCCGGCGGGTTCCCAGATCCGCGCGGAGGCCAGGGCGTACGGAAGGCCGCCCAGGGCGGCCGCGGGAATGCCGAGGAACGCGGTCCGGCGCAGCAGGCCGAGGTGGTGTTCGGGCTCCTCCATGAGGCGGCGGCGTGCCGCCCACACCCCGACGACGAACGGGAAGACCGACGTCATCAGGAGCATCGGGGTCATGACCGGCCACGTGAGCAGCCGTGTCACCATGTCCGCCGTCGGGCTCGCGGTCAGGACCTGTCCGGACTCGGCGTCGGTGAACGAGGGGACGGTGTTGAGGACGGCGTAGGCCAGCGTGCCGAGGGCCATCCAGGTGAACCCGTGGGCGAGCAGCCTCCGGTCGCCGACGTGCAGGAGCCCGGCGAACAGCAGGGCGATGAGCCCGTAGACGGCGATGACGTCGCCGAAGAAGAGGAGGACGGTGTGCAGGAGGCCGATGAGGACCATCCAGCGCCCCCGCCTGCGGACCAGGGCTCTCACCTCCGACCGGGTGTGGCCCGCCGCGACGCGGCGCAGATGGATCCGGGCGAGCCCGTAGCCGAACAGCGCGGCGAACATCGGGTACCCGCGCGCCTCGGCGAACATCAGCATGAACACGGTCGTGGCGGCGTCGAGCGTGCCGCCCAGCGGGTGGGCCTGACCGCCGCCGGCCATCTGGTGGAAGATGTGGGCGTGCACGGTGGCGATGACCAGCAGCATCACGCCGCGGGCCAGGTCGGGGGCCAGGGAGCGCCGGTCGAGCGGGACGCCCCCGGACGGCGGGGGATCAGCGGAAGGTGGGAGGGACACGGGGTGCTCCGTTCGCGCCGCACGGGGCATGGTGGGGCCAGGTGAAAGGGATTGGATACGATGGCGTATCTCAAGACATTCTTAAGATACGGCACCGTTTCTTGTTTGGGAAGCCCGTTCCCGACCGGAAGCGGCCAGAGGAGGTCAGGTGGCGGACGGCATGGGGCAGGACCACGCCCGGGCGCGGGACGGGGCCGCGCGGGAGCACACCCCCTCGGACGCGCCCAGGGCCACGCGCAGACGGGGGCGGGAGCTGGTCGACGCCATCCACGAGGCGGTCATCGTCGAGGCCGCGGAGGTCGGTGTGGCCCGCCTGTCCATGGAGGGCGTCGCCCGCCGCGCGGGCACCGCCAAGACCTCCCTGTACCGGCGCTGGCCCACCCCCGGCGACATCCTGATCGACGCGATGTACCACACCTTCCCGCAGGAGACCCCCACCCCCGAGGCGGACGACCTGCGCGGGGACCTCATCCGCGCCCTCCAGCTCCTGCGCGGCGTCATGGCCGACGGCTCGCTGGGGCAGGCCATGTTCGCCGTGGTCGCCGAGGCCCAGCACCACCCGGACCTCTACAAGCGGTTCATGGAGGAGGTGTTCGACGCGCGTGGCGGCCGGTTCACCCGCACCGTCATCACGCACTACGCCGAGCGGGGGCGGATCGACCCCGCCCGGGTCACACCCCTCACCGTCGACATCGGTGAGGCCCTGATGATCAAGTACGGCATGGACCACCAGAGCTTCCCCGGTGAGGAGTACGTGGTCCAGATCGTGGACCAGGTGATCCTGCCCGCCCTCGGGCAGGACCCGCGCGACCGGCGCCGGCCGGGCGCAGCACCGACCCGGGGTGCGGTGGAGGCCCCGCCGGGGCGGGGCCGCTGAGTCCGACGACCGGAAACACGGTGGACCCGTCTCGCGCGGCCTCCCAGGGTCGGGGCATGCTGATCCCGCCGCCCGTGGACGCCGCCCGTGGACGCCGCCCGCGCCGAGGAGATCGTCGTGGGCCTGTCGGGGCCCGCCGGACGGGCCGCGCCCGCTCAGCCGCCCCTTCGCTGCCCGAAGCCCCTTCCGCGCCCTCGGGGGCGGCCGGCGGTCACGGCGTGGGCCCCGTGCCGGTTGCGCCGGACGATCTTGCGGGCCCGGGTGACGAGCGGGGTGTCGCGCGTGCGTCCGCCACCCTCCCCCTCCGCGGCCTCGGCCCGGAGCGAGCGGACCAGCCCTGCCATCATGAAGAAGCCGATCACGAAGAACGGCAGCCCGAACACGATGATCGTCTGTTGCAGGGCGTCCAGGCCTCCCATACCCGTCGCGGTGAGCACCGTCGCGGCGACCACCCCCTCGGTGATGCCCCAGAACACCCGCTGCCGGGTCGGGGAGTCCACGTCGCCGGAGCACAGCATGTCCACGACCAGGGACGCCGAGTCGGAGGAGGTGGTGAAGAAGACGACCACGATGACGATCGACACGACCGAGACGAACGTGGTCAGCGGGAAGAAATCCAGGAAGGCGAACAGGGCCCCCGGTATGTCCTGTTCGACGACCACCTCCCGGACCAGCCCGCCGCCCTGGTTCATCTCGATGTCGAAGGCCGACAGGCCGAACACGCTGAACCACACGATGCTGAACGCGGTGGGCAGGGCGAGCACGCCGATGACGAACTCGCGGATGGTGCGGCCCCTGGAGATCCGGGCGATGAAGATGCCGACGAACGGCGACCACGTGATGGTCCACGCCCAGTAGAAGACCGTCCAGCTGCCCTGCCACCCGGTGTTGCCGAAGGTGTCGTTCCAGAACGACAGCGGGATCAGCCGCTCCAGGTAGATGCCGGTCGTCTCGATGGTGCCCTTGGCCAGGTAGAGCGGGGAGGCCGTCAGGAAGACGAACACCAGCAGGGCGACCACGAGGACGATGTTGGCCACCGAGAGCCACTTGATGCCGACGTCGAGCCCGGTCGCCACCGAGACGACGGCGATGCCCGTGACCACGGCGATCAGGACCAGTTGCGTGAGGCGGCTCTCCTCGATCCCGAACAGCGTGTTGAGCCCGCTGTTGATCTGCATGGTTCCCAGGCCGATGGTGACCGCCACGCCGAACAGCGTGCCGAGCACCGCGACGATGTCGATGGTCCTTCCCAGCGGGCCGTTGATCCGTTCGCCGATGAACGGGTGGAAGACCGAGCTGACCCGGAACGGCAGGCCCTTGCGGTACACGAAGTAGGCGAAGGCGAGCGCGGGCAGGCAGAAGATCGTCCAGGTGTGCAGGCCGAAGTGGTAGAGCGTGAATCCCATGGCCTGCCGGGCCGCCTCCACCGACTCGGGTTCGACATCGCCCTGGGGCGGCTGGGCGAAGTGGCTGACGGGTTCGGCCACGCCCCAGAACATGAGGATGCTGCCGATCCCCGCCGCGAAGAGCATGCAGAACCAGGGGAGGGCTCCGTACTCCGGCGCGCTGCCCTGGGGTCCCAGTCTGACGTGCCCGTAGCGGCTGCACGCGATCCAGACGAGGAAGACGAGGAAGGTCGTCACACCGAGGATGTAGAGCCACCCGAGATGGGTCAGGATCCATTCCGAGCCCGCACCGAAGACGGCGTCCACCGTTGCGGTGAAGGCGATGGAGCACACCACGAAAACAACGGTCAACGCGGCGGACACGAAGAAGATCGTCGGGTTCGTGTTGAGCCCGAGCGTGTGTGCCAGCTTTTTGAACATGTGCTGCTCTCTGGTGAGTCAGGGATTCTCGGTACGCAGGCCAAGCCATGAGATTTCGGATCGGCTCCGGGCAAGGATACGCATCGGAAAAGACAGAATTCACCTATGTTCATTTCACCTGAAATGCCATGAATTCCATCATTAACATCACAATCAGGATCAATGACTTTTTGATTGACATAGCGCCCTGAATCATCAGAAAAGGGAACCCTCGTCGCGGCACGACCGGGGCGGCCCGGCCTCCGCCCTCCCGGGACGGCACGCCGTCGGGCAGCGCGTCGCCGGAGCTCGTGCTGCCGGGACCGAACAGAGGGGGCGGTGCCGGCGAGCGTTGGCCTGGCGGGGCCCGGACGCAGGGAACTCGGCCGCCGGAGCGGCCCGTGGCGCGGGAACGCGTCCCAACCCGGGGCGGGAGCGCGCGGCTGCGCGGTTGCGGACGTGTCGCCGACGGCCGGGCGCGGCGGCCGTCATCGGCGGCGGCACGCCGCCCCGGGAGCGTGGGTCAGGCGTCGAGCCCGCGCAGGAGCTCGCACACCCTCTCGGGCTGTTCGTAGAGCGACAGGTGCCCGGCACCCTCGATGGTGTGGACCTCGGCGTCCAGGAACCGGCGGGCCGGTCCGTGCAGGCGCGCGGGCGAGAAGAAGGCATCGTGCGATCCGGTGGCGACGGCGACCGGCGTGCCCGCCCAGGCACGGAAGTTCTCTCCGTGCAGCGGGTGGGGCGTGGTGCCCGTGCGGCAGTAGCGGGCCACCATGGTCAGCCACTCGGCCTCGGATCGGCGCTCGGCGCACTCGTCGGCGGAGGGGCCGCTGAGGAACTCGACCAGGCGCCCGCTGGTCTGCTCGTTGGGGTGGATCATCCAGGGCAGGGTTGCGCGCATCGACTCCGATGTGACACCGGCCGCCGTCAGCCCGGCGGGGTTGAGCAGCAGCATCCCGGCGACCAGCGGCGACGGGGTCGAGGCGAGCGCGATGGCGGCGCCGCGCGAGTGGCCCAGCACCAGGACGGGGCCGTCGGTGATCCGGGGCAGGAGTTCGTCCAGCCACGCACCGTAGGTCTCGATCCTGGCACCGCCGACCCGCTGGCTGCAGCTGAGGCCGGGCTGGCCGGGGAGGTCGACCAGCAGCACCGGCCGGTCCGCGGACAGTGCGCGGGCGGCGGGAACCGTGGTGGCGGCGTTGAAGTTGGTGCCCGAGAGGACCAGTACCGGCGTACCGGGTCCGCCTGCGGCACGAAAGGCCTGCGTGCTCCCCAGACGGGTCTGCACAGGCGGAAGGGGGCCGAGTTCGGGCCACTGGCTCAGGGCTTTGTGACACCAGGCGTGTACGGAACGCTCGGCGTTCTCCGAACGGTACACGCGTGCGGCACGGAGGGGGACGACGGTCATCGATCTGGTTTCGCTCGGAGGAGGCTGGTGTCCGCCGTCGTGTGTTTCCCGGCGCACCAGAGGGACTGTACGCCTCTGTCCGGCACCACGCCACTCGGGGGGCGGCGCGGGTCCTGACCTGAGACGTCCAGCAGGTCCCTACCCCCTCGCGAGGCGTCCGCGGGGAGCCGTGTGAGCCCTGGGGCGCGGGTGTACCTTTCGTCCGGTTCCGGCCATCCACGAGGGAAGACGTTTACTTCCCCCGCCAACCCGATTGTCACGACAAGTGCGCTCCCGGGCCGTTTTACGGGCCCGGGAGCGTCGCGAGATCCCGGCTCGGCCGGGCCTCCCTAGCTGAGCACGGTGGGGTCCGGACCGATCCGGTCGTCACGGTTCAGCGACCCGATCTTGTCCAGGTCGTCACCGGACAGCTCGAAGTCGAACACGTCGAAGTTCTCCCGGATCCGCGACGGGGTCACGGACTTGGGGATCACGACGTTGCCGATCTGGAGGTGCCAGCGCAGGACCACCTGTGCGGCGGACTTGCCGTGCGCGGCGCCGATCGCGCTGAGCACGGGGTCCTCCAGCAGCCCCTTGCCCTGGCCGAGCGGGCTCCACGCCTCGGTGGTCACACCGTGGCGGGCGTCGGCCGCCCGCATGGCCTCCTGGGAGAAGTAGGGGTGCAGCTCGATCTGGTTGACGGCCGGGACGACGTCGCCCTCCCCGACGACGCGGTCCAGGTCCTCGGCGGTGAAGTTGGACACCCCGACGGACTTGGCACGCCCCTCGGAGTGGATGCGCTCCAGCGCCTTCCAGGTGTCGACGTAGGCGTTGCGCGCCGGCGCCGGCCAGTGGATCAGGTACAGGTCCACGTAGTCCAGGCCGAGCCGGTCCAGGCTGGCGTCGAAGGCCTTGAGCGCCTTGTCGTAGCCCTGGTCGTCGTTCCACAGCTTGGTGGTGACGAACAGTTCCTCGCGGGGGATCCCCGACGCGGCGAGTGCCCGGCCCGTGCCCGCCTCGTTCTCGTAGAGCTTGGCCGTGTCGATGCTGCGGTAGCCGGTCTCCAGTGCGGTCTCGACGGCGGCCTGAGCCTGGTCGTCGGCGACCTGCCAGACGCCGAACCCGAGTTGGGGCATGGTGCGGCCGTTGTTCAGCGTGACGTCCTGCATGGGAGCCTTTCCGTGGTCACGGTGTCCGTGGTGACTGGGCGTGTCGCCCATGATGGCGACCTGGAGTGCACTCCAGGCAAGGGCTCAGGCCGTGAGGCGGACCAGCATCTTGCCGGTGTTCGCCCCGCGCATCATGTCGAGGAAGGCCTGGACCGCGTTGTCGATGCCGTCGACGACGGTCTCCTCGGTGCGCAGCTCTCCGTCGGCGATCCACCCGGCCGCCCGCTGTGCGTACTCCGTCGCGAGGTGGGCGTGGTCTCCGACGATGAACCCGCGCAGGGTGAGCCGCTTTCCGACCGCGAGGAACAGGTTGTCCGGCCCCGGGACGGGTTCGGTGGCGTTGTACTGGGAGATCGCGCCGCACAGGGCGATCCGTCCGAAGTTGCGCATCCCGGCGATGGCCGCCCGCAGGTGGGCGCCGCCGACGTTGTCGAAGTAGACGTCGATCCCGTCGGGGGCGGCCTCGGCGAGCTGCCCCTCCAGATCACCCCGCCGGTAGTCGATGGCGGCGTCGAAGCCGAACTCCTCGACGACGCGGCGCTGCTTCTCCGGACCGCCCGCCGACCCGACCACGCGGGAGGCCCCCAGCTTCCGGGCGATCTGTCCGGCGATCGAGCCGACCGCCCCCGCGGCGCCCGAGACGAACACCACGTCGCCCTCCTTCACGGGGGCGACCTCCACGAGCCCGGCGTAGGCGGTGAGACCGATCATCCCGAGGCCGTTGAGGTGGTTCTGCACGGGGACCGGCCCGGGGTCGACCACGCGGACCGCCTTGGCGGGCAGGAGCGCGTACTCGCGCCACCCTGCGGAGTGCAGGACGGTGGCGCCGACCGGCACGTCGTCACTGCCGGAGGCGACGACCGTGCCGACCGCTCCGCCGCCCATGGCCTCGCCGAGGCCGTAGGGCGGAACGTAGGACTTGGCGTCGTTCATGCGGCCGCGCATGTAGGGGTCCACCGAGATCCACGAGTTGCGCACGAGGATCTCGCCCGCCCCGGGGTCGCCAAGCGTGGTCTCCACGAGGGCGAAGTCGGTGGGTTCGGGTTCGCCGGAGGGGCGGGCGACGAGGTGGACTTCCCTGCTGGTGACGGGCATGGCGAAACCTCCGGAACATCTGTGTGTGGCGGGCCGGTGCACCCCGGCCCAGGCAGACACTAGTCCGGCGACGTATTGGCCCACCAATAAAATCGGCAAGGTGACCTATAGAGATTCCAATGGATCGGTTTCCGGGACGGGCCCGCGGGCGGGCGGAGCGCTGGATCTCCAGCAGCTGCGCACCTTCCTGGCCGTGCACAGGTCGGGCTCCTTCACCGCCGCCGCCCAGCTGTTGCGACTGTCACAGCCGACGGTCACCACTCAGATCCGCTCCCTGGAGCGGAGGTTGGGCCGCACCCTTTTCGACCGGCTGCCGCGCGGTGTGGCCCCCACCAGCGAGGCCAACGACCTCGCGGCGAGGATCGCGGAACCACTGGACGCGCTGGAGGTGGTGGCCGGGGAGGGTGGGGCCGACGCGTCGGCCCCACCCGTGCCGCTGCGCCTGGCGGGTCCCGCCGAAGCACTGCACGCCCTGGTCCTGCCCGCCCTCGCCCCGCTGGTGGAGGAGGGGGTGCGGTTGCGGGTCCGCACCGGCCCTGCCGACGGCCTCCTGGACGAGCTGCGCTCGGGCAGGCACGACCTGGTGCTGTCCATGGTCCGGCCGCGCGGGCGCGCGCTGCTCGCCGAACCTCTGGTGGACGAGGAGTTCGTCCTGGTGGCGTCACCGTCCTGGGCACGGCGGATCCGGCGCGAGCGGCTGGGCCGCCAGGGCCCGTCCGCGCTGTGCGCGATCCCCCTGGTGGCCTACGACGACGACCTGCCCCTCCTGCGCCGCTACTGGCGTCACGTGTTCGGTGTGCGGCTGACCTGCGAGCCCGCGGTCACCGTGCCCGACCTGCGCGGGGTGCTGGCTGCGGTGGTGAACGGCGCCGGGGTGACGGTGCTGCCGCGCTACCTGTGCCAGGAGGCACTGGACGACGGCCGCCTGGTCACACTCCTGGACCCCGAGGAGCCGCCCATCAACACGGCCTACCTCGTGCGGCGCCCGGGGCCGATGGGCCACCCGCACTTGGAGGGCGTGTGGAAGCGCCTGGTGGCGGCGGCCTCCCGCTGCTGAGGGCGGCCGCGCACCGGGCCGCCCCCGGCACAGGAGGTGGTGCGCGCCGCCGTCGCCGTCTCAGGCGGTGAGGGACTCGGCCCAGGGCGACTCGCCGGAGGAGCGGGCGAACTCCACGAGGGCCCGCTCGTGCTCCCCGGGCAGCGCGAGGCCGAACACCGTGCGCAGGGTCCGCGGAACCTCGTCGGCGGTGATCCTGCGCCGGGTCCGCTCCCCGGCGGGCCGGTAGGTGGTGAGGGTCAGGCCGTTGAGGGTGCGGCGGACGTCGTCCCCGTTGTGGTGGACGACGATCTGCTGGGTGAACGGCGAGCCCGGGTCGGTGGAGGCGACGTAGTTGTGGACGGCGGTGTCGGCCCGGAAGTACGGCTCCTCCGTGAACTGGATCAGGTTGAACCAGCCGTCGGGGCGCCGCAGCCGCAGCACCCAGTGGTTGTGGGGTGTGCGGTCCATGCGGTACTCCCAGGGGCCGGTGAACACCTGCGCCCCGTCCGAGAGGGGGATCGGTCCGCGCGGGCCGAAGTTGCCGATGCCCACGTCCACGTGCCAGTCGACACCGTCCAGCACGACGGACAGGATCGTGTGCCCGACGGGGCCCATCTCGCGTTCGTCGCCGCCCATGAGCATGCGGGCGCTGCGCCCGGTCACCCGGAAGCCCAGCCGGTCCAGGACCGAGGCGAAGAGGGTGTTGTGCTCGTGGCAGTACCCGCCTCTGCCGCGGCGCACCATCTTGTCCTGCAGGGACTCGGTGTCGAGGAGGACCGGAAGGCCCAGGACGGGGTCCAGTCCCTCGAAGGGGATCGCGGCCAGGTGGGCGCGGATGAGGGCTGTGAGGGTGTCCGGGGTCGGGGTGAGCGGCCCGTCGTATCCGATCCGCTCCAGGTAGGCGGGCAGATCCACGGGCGCCGAGTCCCAGAGGGCCGAGGGGTGGGCGGTGGTGGCGTTCATGCTGGTCTCCTGACGTTCGCGGTGGCGGGCGGGCCCGGTGCCCTGGCGCCACCGCCTTGGTCTCCACCCTGTTCCACGGCCCTTACCGCCGGCTGCCCGACCGCTGACGCTCCGCCGACGGCGGTCAGCCGGAACGAACCCGCGCAGCCGGCTCGGCTAACGTGACGCCATGAGGTTCGGGGTGCTCGGTCCGCTGGCGGTGTGGACCTCCACGGGTACGGTGGCGCGGGTTCCGGGGGCCAAGGTCCGCGCCCTGCTGTGCGTCCTGCTCGTCCACGAGGGGCGCGGGGTGTCCGCCGACCGGCTGGTGGAGGACCTGTGGGGCACCGCTCCCCCGCGCAACCCCTCCGGCGCGCTCCACGCGAAGGTGTCCCAGCTGCGGCGGGCCCTGGAGGAGGCCGAACCGGGTGGCCGCGCGCTGGTCGAGCTCGGTCCGTCCGGCTACCGCCTCGCGGCGCCGGACGTGGACGCGGCACAGTTCACCGCTCTGCTGGACCGGGCCCGCCGGAGCACGGCCCCCGCGGAGAGGGCCGCCCTCCTCGACGAGGCGGTCGGCCTGTGGCGCGGCCCCGCCCACTCCGACGTCGCCGACGAGGAGTTCGCGCGCAGCGCGATCACACGGTTGGAGGAGTCGCGGCTGACCGCCCTGGAGGATCTGGCCGAGGCCCGCATGGACCTGGGAGAACACCAGGTGATCGCCGGGGAGCTGGGTGACCTGGTCGAGCGCCATCCGCTGCGTGAGCGGCTGCGCGCCTCCCACATGAGGGCGCTGTACCGCTCGGGCCGCCAGGGCGAGGCGTTGGAGAGCTACGAGCGGCTCCGGTCGCGCCTGCGGGAGGACCTGGGGGCGGACCCCGGCCCCGAACTGGTCGCCCTGCACCGCTCGATCCTGGAGCAGGACCCCGGCCTGGGGGTCTGCGGGGAGCGGGCCCGCCCCGCCACGAACCTGCCCGCCCCGCTCACGGACGAACCCGACGGCGGGCTCGTCGGCCGCGGCTCCCAGATCGGTCTGCTGCGCGACCTCGTGCGGCACCACAGGCTGGTCACTCTCGTCGGTACGGGCGGTGTCGGCAAGACCCGCCTCGCGGTGGAGACCGCCCGGCGGTCGGCGGAGCTGTTCCCCCACGGGGTGTGGCTGGTGGAGCTGGCCCATCTGCCTCCCGGAGGCGGGGCCGACGGCGTCGCCGAAGCCGTCGCGGAGGCCCTGGGCCTGCGTGAGGAGCCCGTTTCCCGCGCACCGCGCGAGACGGGTCCGCGGAGCGCCACCGAACGGTTGTGCGAGGCCGTGCGGGACCTGCGTCTGCTGCTCGTGCTGGACACCTGTGAACACCTGGCGGAGGCCGTCGCCGGCCTGGGCGAGCGGCTGCTGGGAGGCGCGCCCGGAGTGCGGGCGCTCGCCACCAGCCGCGAACCACTCGGGGTGGCCGGCGAGCGCCTCCATCCGGTCCCGCCGCTGGACCTGCCGCCGGAGGGCGCCGACGGCGCGGCGGTCGCCGCCTCGGGAGCGGTGCGCCTGTTCGCGGCCCGCGCCGCCGAGGCCTCCGCCGGGTTCGCCCTGGACGAGGAGAACCGGGCCGCGGTCGCGGCGCTCTGTCGGCGGCTCGACGGTATCCCCCTCGCCCTGGAGCTGGCCGCCACCCGCGTCAGGGCACTGGACGTGCGCGACCTGGCGGACCGGTTGGACGACCGGTTCCGGGTGCTGGGCAGCGGGCACAGGACCGCTCCCCCGCGGCAGCGGACCCTGCGCGCGGTCATCGACTGGAGCTGGGACCTGCTGTCGGAGGAGGAGCGCGCGGTGCTGCGCAGGCTCGCGGTGCACCGGGGCGGCTGCACCCTGGCCGCGGCGGAGCGGGTGTGCTCGGGCGGCGGCGTCCGCGCGGGTGACGTCCTGGACGTCCTGTCCCGCCTGTTGGAGCGCTCCCTCGTCGTGGTCGACGGGGGCGATCCGCGCCGTTACCGGCTGTTGGAGTCGGTGTCCGACTACGGTCTCGAACGCCTGGAGGAGGCGGGGGAGGCCGAGGCGGTGCGGCGGTCGCACGCCGAGTACTTCACCGAACTCGCGGAGGAGTCCGAGCCGGCCCTTCGAGGGCGCTTCCAGCCCGTGTGGCTGCGGCGGATGGACGCGGAGTCGGCGAACCTGCGCGCCGCCCTGGACCGGTCTGTCGGGGGAGGGGACACGACGGCACTGCGGTTGGCGTGTGCCGCGGGCCGGTACTGGTTCCTGCGCGGGCGCGTCCAGGAGGCCCGGCGGTACCTGGCGGCGGCCCTCGGGGACGTGTACGGCGCCGGGGGTGCCCCGGACCCCGTGCGGTTGCGGGCCATGGCGTGGCAGGCCTGTTTCGGGTTCCTCGATCACGGGGACACCGGTGCCGGTTCCCTGTTGCGGGAGGTGCTCCGGGGGTACGAGGAGGTCGACGACCCGGCGGGGGCGGCGCACGCGAGGGTCCTGTGCGCGTTCGCGATGCTGGGGTCGGGGGACGTGTCCCAGACCAGGGAGATCGCGGAGGACGCCCTGTCCGCCTTCCGGGAGCTCGGGGACCGCTGGGGGATCGCCGCCGCCCGGGCGATCCGCGCCGAACTCGCCTCGGTCGCCGGGAACCTGCCGGACATGCGTGCGGAGGCCGAGGAGGCCGCCGCCCTGTTCGGGGAGGAGGGGGACCTCTGGGGCCGCCTGCACACCACGCGACTGCTGGGGATCCTGGCGGAGATCGGCGGCGACTACGAGACCGCCCGCCGGCTGGCCACCGACGGCCTGCGCATGGCCGAGGAACTGGCGCTGTGGGCGTCGGTGTCCGGCCAGCTGGCGGCGCTCGGCCGGCTGCGCCTGCTCGCCGGGGACCTCTCCGGGGCGACCGACCTCCACGAGCGGGCGCTGCGCGTGGCACGGGACCAGGCCTACGGGTCGAACGCGGCGTTCGCGGCGTCCGGTCTGGCCCTGACCGACCGCAGGGCGGGGAGGCTCGACGCCGCCGAGGCCCGCACACGCGAACTGGTGGCGTGGAACCGCGGGCGCGGCTATCTGCCGGGGGTCTGTCTCGGGCTGGCCGAACTCGGTTTCGTGGCGGAGCTGCGCGGCGACGCCGACGCCGCGCGCGACCTCCACACCGAGGGGCTGGCGGCGGCCCGCGAGACGGGCGACCCGCGCGCCGTGGCGCTGGCCTTCGAGGGGCTGGCCGGGGCCTCGGCCCTCGGAGGCGATCCGGGAGGGGCCGCGCGGCTGCTGGGCGCCGCGTCGGCGGCACGGGCGTCGGTGGGGGCGGCACTGCCGGACGCCGAGGGCGGGGACGTCGACCGTGTCACCGCCCGTGCGCGCGGCGCGCTGGGCGCGGCGGGGTTCGAGGAGGCCTTCCGCGAGGGGTACGCCGAGGGTCTGCGGTACGGAACCGCCCGACCCCCGGCTGAACGGGTCCCTGGCCCGCCCGCTGCCCGGGGCGCGCGGCGCCCGCCGGATCGTCCGTGAACCCGGCGGCCACGGGTGGAGTCCTATTCCTGTGCGGGCGGGACCGCCCGCGGGACGGGGGACGGGACCATGGATCGCGTGCGGGTACACGGGGCCGATGCGGTCGGGCCGGCGCCGGGCGGGGCCGTTCGCCGTCGGCGCCCGACGGCCGTGACCGTCCTGTTCGCCTTGGTGGCGGTGGCTTTCGCGGCGTTCGCCGCGGTACGGGGGTTCGGCCTGGAGCGGGGGTGGCCGCTGGTCCCCGCGCTGGCCTACACCCCGTACGTGTTGGGCGGCGCGCTCCTCGCGGCGACGGCCGCGGGCCTGCTGCGGCGCCGGGTGCCACTGGCCGTGCTGGTCGCGGCCGCGGCCGTGCTCGCGGTGGCCGTCGTACCGCGCGCGGTGCCGTTCGGGATCTCCGGCGCGGGCGGCCCGGAACTGCGGGTCATGAGCTTGAACGCCCTCGGCGGCGGTGCCCGCACCGCGGACGTGGTCGGGCTGGTGCGCGACCGCGGAGTGACGGTGCTCGCCCTCCAGGAGGTCACCCCGGACGCGCTGGACGCCCTGTCGGCGGCCGGGCTCAACGACCTCCTCCCCCACACGGTCGACCACTCGGCCCCCGGCGTGCACGGAAGCAGCGTCCACGCGGCCTTCCCCCTCACCGACCTGGGGGACGTGGCGGAGGGGGCCGGGGCGTTCGCGATGCCGCGCGCGAGCATGGAGGTGCCCGGGTACTCCTTCCCCGTGGAGGTCGTGTCGGTGCACCCCCTGCCGCCGCTGTCGCCCGAGACCATGGACGGGTGGCGGGGCGGGCTGCGCGCCCTGCCCGGCCCCGAGGACACGGGGGCGGCGGAGAACGGCGACCCCCGGCACAGGGCGGGACTCCGGATCCTGGCGGGCGACTTCAACGCCACCCTGGACCACGCCGAACTGCGCCGTGTCCTGGACGCGGGATACGTGAGCGCGGGGACCGTCCACGGCCAGGGTCTGGAGCCCACATGGCCGGTGGGCGGTGGCCTGCCCGGCGTCACCATCGACCACGTGCTGGTGGACGGGTCGATGGGTGTCGGCTCGTTCGAGGTCGTGGAGGTCGCGGGTAGCGATCACCGGGCGGTCCTGGCCCGGGTCACGTTGCCCGAGGCCCGGTGACGGCTCCGCGCCGGGGCCGATCGGGGCGCGGGGGCCTGCCGCGCCGCCCGGGGTTGACCCTCACACCGGTGGCACGGTCTACCTTCGCTTCATGAGCGAGCTGACCGAACCGATCACGGGCACCCGCCTCCAGGTGGTGCTGCCCGACGAGTCTGCGGAGATGTCCCCGAGGACCCTCGTCGGCCTGGGCGTCCGAGCCGAGGAGCTGGGGGTGGACGCCGTGTGGCTTCCGGACCACCTGCTGCCGCCCGCGCCCTACGGGCCCACGTTCGGCGGCGTGTACGAACCACTGGTGACCCTGGCGCACCTGGCCGCCCGCACCAGCCGGATCCGCCTGGGCACGTCGGTGCTGGTGGCGCCGATGCGGGATCCCCTGCTCCTCGCGAAGCAGGCGGCGACCCTGGACGCGCTGTCCGAGGGCCGGTTCGTCCTGGGGGTGGGCGTCGGGTGGTCCCGGGAGGAGTTCGCCGCCGTGGGCGCGGACTTCGCCACGCGCGGGGCCAGGTTGGACGAGGCGCTGCGGCTGCTGCGGCACCTGTCGGAGGGCGGCGGCCCGTTCGAGGGGCGGTTCCACTCCTACGGGGACGGGGTGTTCGAGCCGCGTCCGGCGCGACCCGTACCGGTGATGGTCGGCGGCGCCTCCGACCCGGCACTGCGGCGCGCCGCCGCGTGGGGTGACGAGTGGCAGGGGGTCGGACTCACCGCGGAGGGGTTCGTGGCGGCGCGGAACAGGCTGCGGAGGCTGACCGACCGTCCCGTGCGGACGGGCACCCGGATCTCCTGGCCCGGGGGCGAGGAGGAGTTCGGGCGCGCCGTGGAGCAGTTCCGGGAGCTGACCGCGGCCGGGGCCGACGCGGTGGCGGTGTGGTTCGGGCCCGCGGAGGGGTTCGGTGGGCGCATGGAGAGGTTCGCGGAGGCGCTGCGCTGACCGGGGCGGGGCCTACTGCTGGGAGCCGAGGAGCCCCCGCCCGCCGTACTTCCTGTGGACGGCCTGCTTGGAGACTCCGAGGACCTCGGCGATCTCGGCCCAGGTGGAGCCCCGGTTGCGCGCCCGGCGCACGAGCACGGCCTCGACCCGCTCCATCTCCCTGCGGAGCCGCACCGTGGCGTCGAGGCCCGCCAACGGGTCGTCGCCGCCGGTCGAACGGGCGAGGGCGGTCAGCTGTTCTGCGTCCATGGGTCAACTGTAATTGACGCCGGTCCGATGGCGGGTCACGGCGGTCCGCGCCCCGCCGTTCCCGTCCACCGCCCACCGTGCCGGGTTCTGGCACCCTGGAGGACCGACCGACCCGGGGCAGAGGAGGCGACGTGGGCGACTACGACGGGGCAACGGTGCTGTTCGACCTGGACGGCGTGCTGGTGGACTCCGCCGAGAGCATCAGGGCGGGTCTGACGGCGTGGGCTGCCGAGCGCGGCCTCGACGTCGGCGAGGTCCTGGAGCACAGCCACGGACGCACCGACCACGGCCTGGTGCGACTGGTGGCCCCGCACCTGGACCCGGTCGCCGAGGCGAAGCGGATCGAATCCCACGAGGCCGCCGCCGGGAACGGGGTCAGGCCCGTGCCCGCGGCCCTGTGCCTGCTCACCGAGCTCGACGCCCGGGGGCGTCCCTGGGCGGTCGTCACGTCCGGAAGCGGCAGGATCGCCCGCTCCCGGATCGGGACGGCCGGGCTGCCCTTCCCCCGGGTGCTGGTGACCGCAGACGACGTCACCGAGGGCAAACCCCACCCCGAGCCGTACCTGCTGGGGGCCGAGCGCATGGGGGCCGCCCCCGCGGCGTGCGTCGTGGTGGAGGACTCCCCCGCCGGCGCCCGCGCCGGGATCGCCGCCGGGATGCCCGTGCTGGCGGTGGCGTCCACGACCGACCCCGCACAGCTCGGGCACGCGACCACGGTGGTGGAGGACCTCGCGGCCGTCGCCCGCCTGCTCCTGTGACCGGGGCGCGCTCCGGGGATGCGGCACGGTCCCGGCCGACGTCGGCTTCCACCTCGCGGCGTTCTCGGGCGCCCCGGGTCAGGAGCGCAGGGCCTCGACGAGCTCCTGCTCGTTCTCGCGGGTGAGGTTGGTCCGGATGACCGTGGGGTGCAGTGGTCTGAAGGCCTCGACCGCACGGTCCGCGGTGGCGGAGTCGGCCAGCAGGAACACGGCGGCACGCCCCTGTTCGAGCTGGGCGCCGATCTGCCTGATCATGTCGTCGTCGATGCCGACGTCGGTGAGCTTCCCGGCGACGGCTCCGGTGGTCGCGCCGACGGCGAGGCCGAGGAGCGGGTTGAGGAAGACCAGCCCGATGAGGGTGCCCCACAGGGCACCGCCGATCGCCCCGATCCCGGTGGTGCCGATGGTCTGCTGGATGCGCGGACGCCCCTTCGCGTCCTTGTACGCGTAGGCCGCGTCCTCCAGGCGGAGGAGGTGCTGTCCGCTCAGGTCGGCGGCGATGTCCAGGGCTTCCTCGGCGGTGTCGCGGTCGGCCACGCCGAGGACGATCAGCTGAGCCATGGGTGCGCGTACCCCCTCATCGGTCCGGGCCCGCGGTGGGCCCGATCGGCGGGAGCCTGCCCGGGGCCGTGTCCGGGTAGACCCAGCGGTGGTGACACGGGGGGCAAAGCCGGTCCCCGCGATCGGGGACCGGGCCCCGGTCAGTCCTGCCGACGGGCGAGGTAGAGCCGGGTGGTGTAGGAGACGCGGACGTCCCCGTCGGGGAAGTGCTCGGCGAGGAGGGAGGCGAGCGCGTCGCGGGTGCGCCGCTCGCCGATGTTGCGGACCACGGCGGCCACCTGGCTGGAGGACAGGGCCGCGCCGACGAATCCCTCCGGGTCGAGTACGCGGGTCCAGGACGCGCTGGACTCCGTGGCGTCGGCGAGGCCGTCGGCGGCGTTCATCTCACCGACGGTGTCGTAGGCCCGGTGGTCGCGCCGGTAGTCGTCGCCGTACTCCTCCAACAGGCCCTCGTAGGCGTCGACGAACGCGTCGGCGGTCCAGTCGCGGTCGTTGTTGAGGACGGCGGCGGTTCCGCCGGGGGCGAGCAGGCGTGCGGCCTCCGCGTAGAACGCGGGCCGGTCGAACCAGTGGACGGCCTGGGCGGCGAGCACGAGGACGGCGGAGGAGTCCGGGAAGGGGACCTCCTCGGCACGGCCGTCGACGAACTCCGCACCCTCGTCCTTGCTCCCCGCGGCCGTGTCCCGCATGGCGCTGCCGGGTTCGACCCCGACGACGCGGGGCGCGGGGCCGAACACGCGGCGCAGGGCGCGGGTGGAGATCCCGGTTCCGGAGCCGACGTCGAGCATCAGCCACGGCGTCGGCCAGGAGTCGCGGTCCCCCGCGCGAACGTGCTCGCCGAGCCGTTCGAGGAGGGTGTCGGGATAGTCGGGGCGAAAGCGCCGGTAGTCCTCGGTGAGCTGGTCGAACGCCTGGGTCCTGTCGGCCACGGAGGGTCCTCTCTGTCCTTGGTCCCCTGCACCGGAACCTACCGGGGCGGCGCCCCGGCGGAGTGTGCGCACCCGGCGAGGACGGCCGCGGCGCGCGGACGGGGAGACCGGTCGGGCCGGCCGGCGGAGCTCAGGAGGCGGCTCCGGCGCGGCGGTGGGACGAGGGGCTCTCTCCCGTGTGGTTCTTGAACGCCGCGCTGAACGCGAAGGCGCTTCCGTACCCGACCCGCGCGGCCACGGCCTCCAGTCCCAGGTCCGGCCGGGCCGTGAGCAGGTCCCCGGCGACGGTCAGCCGCCAGGTGCGCAGGTAGGTCATCGGCGGGGTGCCCACCGCCTTCTGGAAACGTGCGGCGAGGGTCGCGCGGGAGACCGCGCACTCCCCGGCCAGGGCGTCCAGGGTCCAGGGCTCGGCGACGCGTTCGTGCAGGGCCTCCAGCGCGCGGGCGACCACGGGGTCGTGCTGGGCGCTCAGCCAGTTCGGCGCGCTGTCCGGGTTGTCCTCCAGCCAGGCCCGCACCGACATCACCAGCAGGCAGTCGAGGAGGCGGTCGTTGAGGCTGGCCTGGGCGACCCGGCCGGTGGTGATCTCGCGGACCAGCAGGTCCACCAGGACCGGGTCGACCCGCCCGGCGGGCAGGAACGCCAGCGGCGGCAGGGCGGCCAGCGCCAGCCGGCCGACCTCGCTGTCGTCCTCGTAGGCCCCGACCACCATGGTGTCCGCCCCGTCGGGGTCGTTGCCCCAGGTCCCGACCCCGTGGCTCATGGTCAGGTGGACCTCCTGACCGTCCAGGGCGACGCACCGCTGGCCGGGCAGGACGGTGATGGAGGGGGTGCGGCCGCTGCGGTCCGCGATCGTGTAGGGGGCGGGTCCGCGCACGAGCACGACGTCGCCGGGGCCCGCCTCCGCCCCGGCACCGGGCCTGCCCACCCATGCGCGCCCGGAGGTGACCACGACCAGCGCGAGGGCGGCGCCGTCCCGGACGTCGATCGCCCACGGCGGGCTCATCACCGCGCGCAGTGTGAAGGCGCCGCGGGCCCGGGGTCCGTCCAGGAGGTGCATGAGGGGGTCCATGCCCGCATCTTATCCGGACAGGACGCGTTTTCTGGACGTCCTCTTATGCATTCCAGTATTTTCACTATGTTCCGTCTGGCTTCGCGGTGGTGGACTGAGGCCATGAACACGAACGACACCGTCCTCGTCACCGGCGGCACCGGCATGACCGGCCGCCGCGTCACCTCCCTCCTGCGCGATCACGGCGCCACCGTCCGGGTCGGTTCCCGGTCCGGCACCCCCGCCTTCGACTGGCACGCCCCCACCACCTGGGACGCCGTCCTCGACGGCGTCAGCTCCGTCTACCTGTGCTTCCACCCCGACCTGGCGTTCCCGGGGGCCGACGCGGCCGTCTCGGCCTTCGCCGCCCGCGCGGCGGAGCGGGGTGCACGCCGCATGGTGCTGCTCTCCGGCCGCGGCGAGGAGGGGGCCCGGCTGGCGGAGGAGGCCGTCCGCCGGGTCTTCCCCGACCTGACCGTGCTGCGCTGCTCGGTGTTCGCCCAGGACTTCTCCGAGAGCTTCCTGCTGGGACCGGTCATGAGCGGCACCCTGACCCTGCCGGCGCGGGACGTGGCCGAGCCCTTCGTCGACCTCGACGACGTCGCGGAGATCGCGGCGCGGGCACTGACCTCGGACGGCCACGCGGGTGCGCTGTACGAGCTGACCGGCCCCGAGGCGATCACGTTCACCGAGGCCGCGCGGATCGTGGGTGAGGCCGCCGGGCACCCGGTCGCCTACCGCTCGGTCACCGATGAGGAGTTCGTCGCCGTGGCGGTCGGGGCCGGGGTTCCCGAGGAGGTCGCCCACGGTCTGGCGGCCCTGTTCGGGGAGATCCTGGACGGCCGCAACGCCACCCCGGCGGACGGCGTGGAGCGGGCGCTGGGCCGCCCGGCCACGGACTTCGGGGAGTACGCCCGCCGCGCCGCGCGCGCCGGGGCGTGGAACCGGTGATCCCGGTCCCCGCGGCGGCGGGCCTCACAGGGCGATGAGCCCCGCCGCCGTGGGGGCGAACCCGCACGCCCGGAGGTAGAAGGCGTCCATGTGTGCCTCGAAGTCCACGTGCAGCCACCGGCATCCGGCCTCCCCGGCCCGCTCGGCGGCCAGGCGCACCAGCGCGGTGCCGATCCCGGACCGCTGGTGGCGCGGGTCGGTCACCGTGTCCAGGACGAACGCGTGGACGCCACCGTCCCAGACGACGTTGACGAACCCGACGAGCTCGTCCCCTCGACGGGCGCACACCCATCCCAGGCTGTGGTCGTTGACGCGCCCCCACACGTCCGCGTCGCCGGGCTCGTACCCGAACCCCCGGGCGTGGAGCGCGTTGAGCTCCGCGTTGTCGAAACGTCCCCGCCATAGGTGTTCCACGGTCATCCGCGTGATCCTAGCGGCCGGCCCCCGCACCTCGGGCGAGAGACGGGGAGCGCCCGCGTGACGCGCGTCGGCTAGCGTGGGACGGACGTCCGCACTCCCAGGAAGCCGTCGCGTGTCCACCTCCGAGAAGTTCCAGAGTGTGTTCGTGGCGCTGGCCGCCCTCGGCGGGCTGGGCCTGGGGCTGGTGCTGCCGGTCGGCGACGCCGCCGGACACCTCGTGCTCCCCGCCCTGATGGTGATGCTGGCGGCGGTGTTCGTGCAGGTCGACGCCGGCCACGTACGGGAGGCGCGCTCGGCGCGCGCCGCCGTCGCCACCAGCCTGGTGCTCAACTTCGTGTTCACGCCGCTGCTCGCCTGGGTCCTCGGCGCCGGGCTCCTGGGCGGCTCCCCCGATCTGCGGATCGGCCTCCTGCTGTTGCTGGTCACCCCGTGCACGGACTGGTACCTGGTGTTCACGGGGCTGGCCAGGGGGCACATGGGCGTGGCGGCGGCGGTGCTGCCCGTGAACCTGGTCCTCCAGCTCCTGCTCCTGCCCGTGTACGTCCTGCTGCTCGGCGGTGAGGCGGCGATGGTGGACATGGGGACCCTGGTGGAGGCGGTCCTGCTGGTTCTGGTGGTTCCCCTGGTCCTGGCGGTGGCCGCCCGGTGGGCGGCCCGCCGGTGGAGGGGCGCCTCCTGGCGGGACGGCGTCCTGGTCCCGCGGGCCTCCCGCGCGGTGCTCCCGCTGCTGTACACGGCGGTGTCCGCCATGTTCGCCTGGCAGGCGCGCGCGGTCGGCGCACACCTGGGCGAACTGGTGGGCCTCCTGCTGCCGCTGGCCCTGTTCTTCGTGACCGCGCCCCTGGTGGCGGTGGTCTGCGCCCGCCTTCTGCGCCTGCCGTCCGACCAGCGGGTCACCCTGGTCATGACGACCGTGGCGCGCAACTCGCCGATCGCGCTGGCGATCGCCGTGGCGGCCTTCCCCGACCGGCCGCTCGTCGCGGTGGCGCTGGTGGCCGGTCCGCTCCTGGAACTGCCGGTGCTGTCCCTGCTGAGCCAGCTCGTGCGGGCGCGCCCGCGGGCGGACTCCCCCGGATCCTGAGCCCCCGTCGCCCGCTGCCACCCTCTGCGCCGCATCGCCGGGCGTTGCCGCAGGTGAGCCGAGCACGGGCCGGTCGGCGACACGGCGCCGTGCGAGCCACGCCCCCGGGACCGACCCGCGCAGGACACGCAATGTTGACCCGGAAGTCCCACAAGGCGACCCAGGGTGATCAAACGTCAGGTAAATCTTAAGTTTCCCCCTCGTGACTTGGCCGTTGAACACACCCTCGGCGAAGGTTCCTGTGACCCGCCACACAGGACCCTGAAGGAGAGGCCATGCCGAGTTTCGGACGCGCCGCCGCAGCGGGGCCGGGCGCCGACAAGGCACCGGCCCGACCCAAGAAGCCCATCTACCGGCACCTGTACTTCTGGGTACTCGTCGGTATCACCCTGGGCATCGCCGTCGGCCTGCTCTTCCCCGCCCAGGCGGCCGGGATGCGCTGGCTCGCCGACCTGTTCATCGCCCTGGTCAAGGTCGTCATCGCCCCGACCATCTTCTGCACGGTCGCCGTCGGCATCGCGGGCATGGGCAACCTCGCCAAGGCGGGCGGCCTGGCGCTGCGCACCATGGTCTACTTCACGGCCACGACGATCATCGCCCTGGCCCTGGGTCTGATCACCGTGAACATCATGCGGCCGGGCGTCGGGCTCAACATGTCCTTCGACGAGGCCGACGCCGCCGACACCCTCGCCGCGGTCGAGGGGACCGAGTCCGGTGTGTCCGGCTTCCTCACGCAGATCATCCCGGAATCCTTCTTCTCCGCCTTCGTCGACGGCCAGCTGCTCCAGGTGCTGCTGCTGGCCATCCTCGTGGCCTGTGCCCTCACCATGCTCGGCCGGCGCGGGGAGCCCGCCGTCCGCGCGCTGGACACGATGGCGCACATCATGTTCGGCGTCATCAAGATCGTCATGTACACCGCACCCGTCGGCGCCTTCGGCGGCATGGCCTTCACCATCGGCGAGCACGGGAGCGCGGTTCTGGGAAGCCTCGCCTACTTCATGCTCAGTTTCTACGTCACCTGCGTCGTCTTCATCGTGGTCGTCCTCGGCCTCATCTGCCGTCTGGCCGGCTTCAGCCTGTTCAAGATGGTCCGGCTGATCCGCGACGAACTCCTGATCGTGCTCGGCACGTCGTCCAGCGAGTCGGTCCTGCCCCGCATGATGGTCAAGATGGAGGCCGCGGGCGTCCGGAAGTCGACGGTGGGCCTCACCATCCCGACGGGCTACTCGTTCAACCTCGACGGCACCGCCATCTACATGGCCATGGGTGCCATCTTCATCGCCCAGGCCACGGGTGCGGAGATCTCGATCTGGACCCAGATCGGCCTGCTGGTGTTCATGGTGATCTCCAGCAACGGCGCGGCCGGGGTCAGCGGCGCGGGGCTGGTCACCCTGGCGGCCTCGCTCGCCGCCTTCGGCGACATCATCCCCCTGGCCGGGATCGCGCTCATCGTCGGCATCGACCGGTTCATGTCCGAGGCCCGAGCCCTGACCAACCTGACCGGCAACGCCGTGGGCACGCTGGTCATGGGTCGCTGGACCGGCACACTCGACCGCGAGCGGCTGCGCGAGGTCCTGGACAACCCGAACACCATCGACATGGACGCCCTCATGAGCTACGAGGAGGACGCGACCGCGGCCCCGAGCCCGGAGGAGGCCCCCGCGACCGGGACCGCCGACGCCGCGTCCGACGGGACCGGAACGGGCGAGGCCCCCGGGGGCGGCGACCGGACGCCCGCCGAGGTCAGGGGCGGCTAGCCCCCACCGGCCGCCCACCGGCCCGAAAGCCTTCCGAACATCCCCTTCGACCACAGAGCGGGTCGGCCCTCCCGGGACCGCAACCGACCCGCGCGGTGTCGCGGCGCCTCCCGGCCCCCGCCGACACCGTTTCCCACCGCCCCGGGCGGGACCTGGCCCGCCACTGGAACAACCCCGACCTGGGCCAACACCTACGCGAGACCATCGGCGACCGGTTGCCCCCCCACATGCG
>NZ_JBHXQY010000069.1:0-29363 GCF_042716955.1 Nocardiopsis sp. NPDC058631
TCGAGGCCCCCCGGCAGCCGCCGGGGGGCCTCGACGCAGGTCGTCAGCTTGACGGGCCCCGAGGCGTTCCCGCGCGGGCCCGCCGGGGCCGGTCCCGGCCCCGACGGAAGAGGCGAGAGGCGAGATGAAGCGCACGATCCCGGCCGGAGCGGTCCTGCTGCTGGCGGTCTCCGCCTGCGGTCCGCAGGAGACCACCCCGCAGCTGCCCGAGGGCACCGGTGCCCCGCAGGCCACGGAGAGCCCCGGAGAACAGGCGAGCCCCGACAACGGGGAGGGCGGCCCGGGCCCGGGGCCCCAGGAGGGCGGGGGAGCCCACGTCCTCAACATGTACGGCGACGAGAACGGGTTCGACGACCAGAACCCGGTCGACTACGTCGCGACCGAGTTCACCACCTTCTCGGACATGGAGTGGTCCGAGTGGACGGAGGAGGACGCACGGGGCGAGGGGGAGCTGTCCGGTACCTGGTGCATGGATCAGGAGTGCCAGAACGAGCCCTACGAGGTCGCCGTCGAGCTCGGCGACCCGGTGGACGTGAACGGCACCGCGTACTTCTCGACGTACACGGTCACCGAGTACGACGACGACATGTCGCCGGAGGTGCGCCAGGCCCTGGAGGACGCCGACGACGGGCGCCTCTCCCTGCCGAACACCGAATGACGCGGGCGGTCCGGACCGATCGGCGGCCCCGGGCCGGCGCGGCAGGGTGGGGTTCGCCTCCATTGCGGACCCCGAGAATCGTCCGAAAGTTCCGAAAATACATAAAGTGCCTGGTCAGAGTGGGTGATAGTCGCCACCTGCCGGGGTCGGAGAGTCCGGAACCGGGCGTGGCGCGCCCCGGAGGTCTCTAGTCTGCTGAGTTGTGGGACTCAACCAGCGTGCGGACATCCGCGCGGACGACGTACAGGGCTCCGGCGGACGACCGGGGCCGCGGCACGGCCGCGCTGCTCTGCTGCGCCTGGCCACCTGGTTCGAGGAGGCCGGCCCGGACCGGGCCGACGACCTCGCCACGGCGGCCTACGGCCTGCATCCCGCACTCCACCTGGAGGGCCGCACGGACGAGGGCGTCGCCGCCACCACCAGCTGGTGGCAGGCGGACCCCGACCGCAGCACCGTCACCGAGCACCCCGGCACCCGACTGCCCGAACCCGTCCGTGACTACCGCGCACAGCAGGCGCGGCTGCGCGACGCGGCGGAGTCCTCCGCGCACTGGCGACGCGCGGGCGCCTCCCAGATCCGAGCACTCCTCACCGAGCCCACCCCGCGACGAGCGCGCCTGGACCTGTCCGGCGCCGGAATGGAGGTCCTCATGGAACTCCTCACCGCAGCCCTCGGCTCGGGAGACGCCAGCCGGAGCCCCGCGTCCGCCGGCGACCTGGAGTTCTCCCTGCGCCTGCACGTCAGCGCCGCACCGGGGTCCGAGGTCACCATCCGGGGCGAGGGCGGGGAGCTGACCCTGGAGGGGCTCCGCCTGCGCGTCACCTCCTACGACCAGCACACCGTCGAGGAGGACGAGCTCTCGGCCCCCCTCGCCCCGGGGGCGTGGACGCCGTCCTACTCCGGCTCGCTCCTCATGGGCACGGCCTTCCCGGACACCGCCTTCCCGGCCAGGGCCGTCCCGGACCCGGACCCACTGGCCCCGGCACACGGGTCCCCCGGCACCCCGGCCGAGCCGGCGGGGGCCGCCGAAACGGTGGCGGCCGGGCCGGAGCCCGACCCCCGGCCCCCCGTGGAGCCCGGGTCCCCCGACGACGCCGAGGCGCACCCCTCCGGCGAAACCCCCGCGGCCGACGCCCACCGGACCGGACCGGATACGGTCGGGGACCCGTCCGGTACCTCCACCGAGGGACCCGGGACCACCGGTAACCTCCCAGGACCGGATCCGGACGTCGAGACCACCGGGGCGATCGACCTGTCCCGAACCCGACCGTGGGGGTGATGGAGACGGACACCTACAGCGAGGACGCCGCGCTCATCGGCGAACGCCAGACCGCGGCGCGCGCCCTCCTGGCGCACCCCCTGCTCACCCAGGGCACCCACCCGTCCGAGCTCTCCCTCGTGCGCTCCCACGCCGAGTGGCTCGTCCAGCGCTTCCAGCGCGTTCTCGGGTACCGGCTCGACGTCTCCGACGATTACGCCCGGCTGGTCAAACGCGGGCTCGTCGACGAGGTCGGCCACCGTTTCACGCGTTCCAACGGCGCCCGCTTCACCCCGCGCACCCACACCTACCTCGCCCTGACCCTGGCCGTCCTGGTCGAGGAGACGGAGCCCACCACCGTCCGCGCCCTCGCCCTCCGGGTCCGAGCAGCCGCCCACGAGGCCGGGATCGACGCGGACCCCGGCCGCGGGCTCGGCGAGCGCCGCGCCTACTGCGCCGCACTGGCCCACCTGGTGGGGCTCGGCGCCCTCACCGAGACCTCCGGCAGCATCGCCGACCACCAGGCCGACGCCGCCGCGGACCCGGCCGTCCGGCCGCACCCCCAGGTCGTCCGCGCGGTCGCCGCCCACCTGCCGCAGGCCTCCGACGACCCCGACTCCTTCCTGGCGGGCGCCGCCGACAACGACCCCGAGAGCGAGCAGCACGGCGAGACCGCCCTGCGCCGCCTCCTCGCCGAGACCGCCGTGGTCTACCGGGAGGAGCTGCCCGACCGCCAGCGGGACCGTCTCGCCGCACACCAGTGGCGGGCCGCCGCCGCGCTCGGCAACCTGCTCGGCTGCGACGTCGAGGTGCGCGCCGAGGGCGTCGCGCTGGTGATGCCCGACGAGGCCGGGGCCCACCCCGCCTTCCCCGCCGACGATCCCGTCGGCCAGGTGGCGCTCGCGCTGGTCCGACACCTCTCCGGCCGCCTGCACCCCGGCCTGCCCACCACCTCCGTCCCCGTCCCCGACCGGGAACTCCGCACCGCGCTGGAGGCCCTTGGCGGAGCGGAGGCCCCCGCGAGAGCGGAGTGGGTCCGCACCGCCGGGCCCGAGGTTCCCGAACCGGAGCGGCTCCGCACCCGTGTCACGGACCTGCTGACCGACCTCGGCCTCCTGCGCGGAGGCCCCGGGGAGTGGCGGCTCACGGCCGCCGCCGCCCGCTACGGTGCCGACGTGGACGAGCGCATCCCCCTCATCCAGGACAATGACGAAGAGAGCCGGACACACCCCGCCCCGACGCGGGGGCCCTCCGGCCACGAAGACGGTCCGCCCGACGCTCCCGCCGATCCCCGCGGCGACCTGAGCCGGGTGACGTCCGTGCTGCAAGCGGTGGTGAACGAGAAGGTGAGCGCGACCAGTGGTGACACAGGAGACCAGTGAGGCCCCGGGGGCAGTTGCGGCTGACCCGGCCGACACCCCGCGCTACCGCCTCGAACGCGCGGGCATCCGCAACGTCTGGCAGTACGACGACCACGTCCTCGACTTCGCCGAGGGCCGCCTCCTGCTGCGCGGACGCAACGGCGCGGGCAAGTCCAAGGCGCTGGAGATGCTGCTCCCGTTCCTGCTGGACGGCGACGTGCGCCGCCTGGACACCACCGGCACCAACCGCACCAGCCTGCGCTGGCTCATGGCCGACGACCCCCGCGCCGGACGCCTGCCCGCTTCGGAGGAGACCGGCCCCGACCTGCTCGGGGGCCCCGAACAGGAGGCAGCCGACGACGCGGCCGGACCCGACGGCGACACCGGTCCCGCCACCCGCCTGGGCTACCTGTGGGTCGAGTTCACGACCGACCGCGGCGAACGCGGCCTCGACGCCGCCGCGCGGTCGGGCACCGGGCCCAACAGCGCCTCCGCCCTGCTCGCCGCCACCGGGGCCGCCAGCGCGTCCGCGCTGCTCGCCGCGACCGCGGCACCCGGCCCCGACAGCGCCGGGGAGGAGCCCGGGCCGAGCACTCCGGAGGGCCGGCCACGCCACCTGACCCTCGGCGCCGCCGTCATGGCCGTCGGCGACTCCGACCCGCGCTGCGTGTTCTTCGTCACCGACCGGAGGGTCGGCCAGGACCTCGAACTCGTCACCGAGGGCCGCCCCAAACCCGTCGACCGGCTCCGCTCGGAGATCGGCGCCGACAACTGCTTCACCAGCCCCGTCCCCTACCGGGCCCGGGTGATGCACGACCTGTTCGGCATCGACGACTCCGTCCGCTACCGCAACCTCATCCACCTCCTCTACCGGCTCCGGCGCCCCACCATCGGCGACCGGCTGGAGGCAGGTGAACTCGTCGGAGTCCTCTCCGAGGCCCTCCCGCCCATGGACGAGTCGGTCCTGGACGAGGTCGCACGCAACATCGCCGACCTCGAACAGGCCCGGGCCGAGAAGAGCGCCCTCACCGAGGCGGGATCCGGGGTCACCGCCTTCCTCGACGACTACCGCGGCTACCTGGTCCACGCCCTCCGCGCCCGGACCGCCGAGGTCCGCGAACAACTCGACGCCGCAGCCCGACGGACCGTCGAGACCGAGCGCCTGCGCTCGGAACTCGACCGGCTCATCACCGCGGAGAGCCAGATCTCCGAGGAGCGCGACCAGGCCCGCCGCACCCGCGACACCGCCGAGGCCGACGACGGCACCCTCGCCGCAGCCCGGAACAACGCGGCCACCGCCACCGGAAACGAACGGCGCGCCTACGACGCCGCCGTCGGCGCCTACATCCGGGCCGCCGAGGCCGCCTGGGTCGCCGCCGAGCACGCCGAACGGGTTGAGCGGCACACCGTCGAACGGCTCGGCGAGGACACCGCGGCCATCCACCGCGCACTCGACGTCCTGCGCCAGACCCACGCCGAGGCCACCCGGGCCGCCACCGCCGCCGGAATCGACCCCGCCCTCCTCGGCGCCGTCCCGGACACGCTCGACACCGTCCACGCCCCGCGCGAGAGCACCACCCGGGTCGACCTCCAGGGGCTCGAACAGGCCGTCGAACGCGAACCCGTCGAGGGCATCGACCTCGATGACCTGCGCGAACGCCTCGGTCGCCTCCACGACCAGCTCACCACCACCGGTGAGCAGTCCGTCGAGCGCGCCGACCTGGCCGCCCGCCTCACCGGCCTCACCACCGCGGAGGCCGCGGCCGACCGCCGCCTCGTCGCCCTGACCAGCGAGGCCGAGAGCGCCGACGCGGTACTCGAGCACGCCCACGGGCGCGAGAACGAGGCCATCGCCGCCCTGCGCGAGGAGAGCACCGCCTACGCCGACGGGGTCCGGGACTGGGCCGCCCGCCTGCGCGACTCCAGCCACGCCCACGCTCTCGGCGACGCCGTCCACGAGCTGGAGGGCAGTGTGGAGCTGCCCATCACCGACTCCCTGCGCGTCCTCGACCCCGATGTGCCCGCCACGGTCTCCCGGCTCGCGCACACCGCCGTCGCACCCCTCCTGGAGGACCTGCGCGCCCGGCGCGACGTCGCCGTCAACGAGGAGGGCCAGCTCTCCGACGAGCTGGCCGAGCTGGCCGAGCGGCGCACCACGAACGCCGAACACGCCCCGGACCGCGCGCCCTGGGCCACCTATCCCCGCCCCCGGGGCGAGGGCGCCCCCCTCTACCTCGCCGTCGACTTCGCCGACGGCCTCACGACCCGCGAACAGGCGGGCCTGGAGGCGGCGCTGGAGGCCAGCGGGCTGCTCGCCGGGTGGATCCGCGCCGACGGCTCCCTCCACGACCCGGGCACCCGCGACCTCCTGGTCACGCCCGCACGGCAGGCCAAGGGGCGGACCCTCCTCGACGTACTCGTCCCCGTCGCCGCCCCCGACGGCGGCGTCAACCACGACAGCCTCCGCACCCTGCTCTCGTCCATCGCCGTGCACTCCGAGGACGAACCCGTCCCGGGCGCCACCGAGGACAACGAGGCCAAGCACCGGCGCGACAGCTCCGTCGCCACCGTCAGCTCCATGTCGCTCACCGGAGGCTGGCGCCTCGGTGTGGCCTCGGGAACCCACGACAAGAGCGAGCCCGAGTACATCGGCGAGGCCGCGCGCAAACGCGCCCGCGACCGCCAGTCGGCCAACACCGACCGGCGCATGGCCATCGCCGAGGCCCTGCTCGCGGAGGCGGGCGAGCGCCGCTGGGCCGTCGAGCAGTCCTACGCCGAACTCCTGGAGGTGTCCCGGAGCCTGCCGGACCCGGCCCCGCTCATCCGCGCCTGGGCCGTCCTGGACGTCGCCCGCGGTGACGTCGCCGCCGCCCGCCGCGCCCACGGGACCGCGGACCGCGCCGCGGAGGACTGCCGGACCGGGCTCCTCGACATCCGCTCCAGCCTGCGCACCTCGGCCGACGTGAACGCCCTTCCGAGCGCCCGCGCCGAGCTGGACAGCACCCTGCGCGCCCTCGACCACCTGCGCGTGCTCGTCGGCTCCGGACTCAGGGACCTGGACGTCCTCGCCTGGGAGCTCGCGGACCACGAGCACCACGTCGCCGGCTGGCACGCCGCACGGGCCGCCCGCGTCCTCGCCGAGGACGCACGGGCCGCCGCCATCGACGACATGATCACCGTTCGCCGCCAGTTCGAGCTCGGCGACCGGGCCCGCGGCGTCCCCGGCGAGCAGATCGACGCGGCCCGCGACCAGGTCAGGGCCAGGGCCGAGGACGCGGCCCGGCGGCTGCCCGAACTAGAGCGCGGCGCCCAGCGCGCCCGGGACGAACGGGTCAGCGCCGAGGCGCGGTTGGTCGTCGCCACCCAGGAGCGCGCCGAGCAGGTGCGCCGAGCCCTCGGGGCGGGGGAGCGGCTCGTCCGCGCCGTCACCCTCCCGGGCGGCACCGGGATCGACGACACCGACGTGCCCGACGCCGTCCTGCTGCGTGCGGCGGGTCTGGACGCCTGCGCCGCGGACGACGGTCACCTCGCCGCCTACCTCGCCCATTCCGCCCCCCACGGCGGGACCCCGGCGGAGGGCCAGGCCGACCCGCCTCCCGCCCCCGACGCGTCCGCGCTCGGCCCGGACGCCCGACTCGCCCTCCTGGACGCCTTCGTCGGCCTGCTGGAGGAGGGTCTCTCCGCCCAGGAGGAGGCCGGTGCGCCCGAGGTGGACGACAGCGCCATCCTCAGCAGCCGTGAGGACCTGCACCGCCTGCTCACCTCCGCCGGGTGGGCGCAGACCCGCACCGAGCTCAGCGAGCCGCGCGGGCTCAAGCGCCTCACGGTCCACGACGAGGACGGCGCCCACGACGTCACCGCCTACGCCGAGCGGATCACCGCCTCCGCCACCCGCGCAGACGAGGCCGTCGCGGTCGCCGAGGAGGAGGCCTTCGAGCGCCACCTGCTCGGGGAGCTGGCCGGTCACCTGGCCCGCCAGATCGACGAGGCACGAGCCCTCATCACGACCATGAACGACGTCCTCAAGGACGTCACCACCTCCGCCGGCCTCGGAGTCCGCCTGGACTGGCGCCTGGCCCCCGACGCGGGCGCCGACGTGGAGGCCGTCGTCCCGCTCCTGGCGACGCCCGCCGAGGAGCGCACCCGCGTCCAGACCACCCGCCTGCGCGACGCCCTGCGCCGCTGTATCGAGGCGATCCGCCGCCTGGACCCGACCGCCACCGGCGGTGCCCAGCTGCGGGCCGCGCTCGACTACAGGTCCTGGTTCACGTTCACGGTCTACGTGACCGACGGGGCGGGCGACGAACGCCGCCTCGGCCACCGCACGGCCCTCAGCCAGGGCGAACAGCGCGTGGTCGCGTACCTGGTGCTGTTCGCCGCCGCGGCCGCCCACTTCGACGCCCTCGCCACCCGTGCCCCCTGGGCGCCCAGGCTCATCCTGCTGGACGACGCGTTCGCGAAGGTGGACGAGCCCACCCATGGGCGCCTCCTGGGCCTGCTCGTCGAGCTGGACCTGGACTTCGTCCTGACCTCGGAACGGGTGTGGGGCTGCTTCGCCAGCGTGCCGAGCCTCAACATCTACGAGTGCCTGCGCGACCCCAACGTTCCGGGCATCGCGACGATGCACTTCACGTGGGACGGCAGCAGGAGGCGCCTGGTCGGCGTGTGAGTGGTGCGGGTCACGTACGGGCTCCGGACAGCCCGAACCCCCCTGCACGGGCGGGGTCCGGGTCGGGCGGCCGGAAACCGCCGGGGCGAACCACAAACGCTTCCTCCCCACCTGTCCTAGTCTGCTGGTGCGGCAACGACAACAGAGCGGGGTGACGAAGGTGACTCGGGTACCCGAGACGTTCGGCGGAGGCGGTTCGGACGCGCAGAGCGCCCCGTCGGCCGGGGACGACCCCACCACGACCGCGCTCCTGGACGCCCTGGCGGGCTCCGGACTGCCGCGGGAGGTCCGGTCATGGGTCACCGCCGCCCTGTGGGGCGAGGACGCCCTCACCGCGCTCCTCGACGGCGAGCACATCCCCGACGCGGTCTCCGGCGTGCCCGCGGCACCAGCGGCTCCGCCTGCCCGGGTCCGCCGCTCCTACCTCACCGGCATCCGGGTCCAGGGCTTCCGCGGCATCGGCCGCCCCTCCGAGCTCACCTTCCCGCCCGGCCCCGGACTCACCGTCATCGTCGGCCGCAACGGCTCCGGCAAGTCCAGTTTCGCCGAGGCCGCCGAGGCCGCCCTCACCGGCCGCAACCCCCGCTGGGACGCCATGCCCACCGGCTGGAGGGACGGCTGGCGCAACCTGCACTACGACGAACGCACCGAGGCGACCGTGGACATCCACGTCGCCGGCGACGAGGGCCCCACCCGCATCAGCCGCCGCTGGACCGGTGAGAGCGTGCGCTCCGCGCGCGGCGAGGTCGTTTGGCCCAACGGCGAGGTGGCGCCGCTCCGCACCCTGGACTGGGGCGAGAGCCTCGTCCGCTACCGACCCTTCCTCTCCTACGACGAACTCGGCCGCACCGTCACGGGGCGCTCCGCCGAGCTCTACGACACCCTCACGGCCCTCCTCGGACTCACCGGGCTGGCCGAGGCCGAGCGCAGGCTCGCCAAGGTCTGCGACTCCCTGGCCAAGCGCCGCGACAGGCCCTCACGCGAGCTGGGCCACCTGCTCGACGCCCTGCGGTCCTCCGGCGACCCCCGCGCGGCCCGGGCCGTCCAGCTCCTCGGTGGCCAGCACCTCGACATCGAGGCCCTCCGCGGGATCGCCGCCGACGACGGGCCCAGCGACCCGGCCCTGCACGTCGTCCTGCGGCGCCTGCGGCGGCTCTCGGTCCCCGAGCGGACCGTGATCTCCGACGTCGTCAACGAGCTGCGCGGCGCCGGCATGGAGCTGGCCATGGCCGCGGGTAGCAAGGGCGACCACGCCCACGGCGTCGTCCAGCTCCTCGAACAGGCGCTGGAACACCACAAGCGCCACCCCACCGACGCCACCTGCCCCACCTGTTCCGCTCCCGGGGCCCTCGGCGCCGACTGGGCCCGCAGGGCCAACGCCCAGCTGAGGACTCTGAGGACCCAGGCCGCCCCCGCCTCGGCCGCCTACGAACGCGCCGCGGCCGCCCGCGACCAGGCCCGCTTCCTGCTCTCGCCGACGCCCGGGTGGCTGCCGCCGGAGAGCGAGCTGGGCCAGGTCTGGGCCCTGTGGGAGTCCGGGTCCGACATCGCCGACCTCGGCGAGCTGGCCGAGCACATCGAGTCGATCGGGCGCAGGCTCCGCAGCGCAGCCATCAGCGCGCGCCGGGAGGCGACCGAGCGGCTGGAGGACCCCAGCGGAGGGTGGGGCGACCTCGCCGAGCGGCTCGCGGGCTGGCTGGACGACGCCCAGGACGCCCTCCGCGCCAGGGAGGTCCTCAACAACTCCGAGACGGCCCTCAACTGGCTGGCCGACCAGGCGCGGGGCCTGAGGGCCGAACGGCTCGGACCCGTCGCCTCGCAGGCCGAGCAGGTGTGGTTCCGGCTGCGCCAGGAACGCCACATCGATCTCCAGGGCATGCGGCTGATCGGGCGCGGAGCCCGGCGCCGGGTCGAGGTGGACGTGACGGTGGACGGGGTCGACGACCAGACCAGCGCGCCCGGCCTGCTCAGCCAGGGCGAGTTCCAGGCGCTGGCTCTGTCCATCTGCCTGCCGCGCACCCTGGTGGACGGCAACCCGTTCGGCTTCCTGCTGCTCGACGACCCGGTCCAGGCGATGGACACCGAGACCGTGGAGGGGTTGTCCTCGGTCCTGGCGGAGGTGGGACGCCACCGGCAGCTGATCGTGTTCACGCACGACACCCGGCTCTCCGACGCCCTGCGCAGGCTCGGGCTGCCCGCCACCATCCGCACGCTCAACCGGGACGCCATGTCCAACGTGTGGGTCTCCGACGGGATGGTCTGACGCCCGGCCGCGGCTGCCCACGGGCGGCGGGGGCCGGGCGCGGCCTGGATCACATCAGGCTTCGGGACGTGTTGGGAACCGGCTCCGAACAGGGGTTTTCCCCGGTTCGGCCGGTCCGCCCGGGTCGCGGGGGCATCCGATTTGGCAGACCACCCCGGAATCCCTGTATAGTCATGACCAGCGCAAGGGGGCAACACCCCCGGGGCGGTCGACACAAGCCCCACAGCGCGCCCCTTTAGCTCAGTCGGCAGAGCGTCTCCATGGTAAGGAGAAGGTCTACGGTTCGATTCCGTAAAGGGGCTCCACCACTTGACGAGGTCCGGTCCACTCAGGTGGGTGGCCGGTGGAGCATCTACCGGCCTGAACCGGGACCGGTCCCCACGGGGCCGGGTTCCGTTGATCGGGGCGGGGTAGCTCAGTCGGTAGAGCAAGCGGCTCATAATCGCTGTGTCGTCGGTTCAAGTCCGGCCCCCGCTACCAACCCGTTGACCCCTGGGACATCGATCTCAGGGGTCGTCGCGGGTGCTTTGCAGTGTTCTACTGCGTACTAGGTACTGTTTCCAGCGAGAAAGGCACTCCGAAGTGGCTGCCACAGACGTGAGGCCGAAGATCACCCTGGCCTGCCAGGAGTGCAATCACCGTAACTACATCACGCGCAAGAACCGTCGGAACACCCCCGACCGGCTCGCGATCAAGAAGTTCTGCCCGAACTGCCGTAAGCACAACGAGCACCGCGAGACCCGCTAGGTCCTCGCGAGCGGCGCGGCTGAGGCCGACGTGAGCTTCTCATAGACTTCCAGCCCGGTGAGCGATCCGCTCGCCGGGCTGTTCGCGTGCCCGGGCCCCCGCGGCCCGCGTTGCAGAACCAGGACAGGAGAGGGAGAGCGTGGCGATCAACCCTGACTACCTCGGCCGGGAGTATCCCGCGCCGGAGTCCTACGAGGTGACCCGGGGCAAGATCCGGGAGTTCGCCGAGGCGGTCAACGATCCCAACCCGGTGTACACCGACGCCGCCTCCGCCAAGGCCGCCGGGTACCCCGACGTGATCGCGCCGCCCACCTTCCCGGTGATCCTGGGCATGGCCGGCTCCGCGCATGCCATCGCCGACCCCGCGCTGGGCGTCGACTTCTCCCGTGTCGTGCACGGTGACCAGAGCTTCCACTACAGCCGCCCCCTGCACGCCGGTGACGTCCTCAGCAGCGTCACCCGCATCACCGGCATCAAGTCCCTCGGCGGCAACGAGCTGCTCACCCTGGAGACCGTGGCCGACGACGCCGACGGCGAACACGTGGTCACCACCACGATGATGCTCGTCGTGCGCGGCGAGTGACCCCATCCACAGGAACGTGAGGAACGCGATCGTGAGCAGGCTGAGCCACGCCGACGTCGAGGTCGGCACCGAGCTGCCCGAGCGGACCTTCCCGGTCCGCCGCCTGGACCTCGTCCGCTACGCGGGCGCCTCCGGAGACTTCAACCCCATCCACTGGAACGAGCGCTTCGCCAAGTCCGTCGGCCTCCCCGACGTCATCGCGCACGGCATGTTCACGATGGCCGAGGCGGCGCGGGTGCTCACCGACTGGACCGGCGACCCCGGATGCGTCGTCGACTACTCGGTGCGCTTCTCCGCGCCCGTCGTCGTCCCGGACGACGACGAGGGCGCCGAGATCACCGTCGGCGGCAAGGTCAAGTCCAAGAACGACGACGGCACCGTCACGGTCCTGCTGACCGCCCGATCCGGCGGCGCGAAGGTCCTGGTGCAGTCCAAAGCCGTCGTCCGCCTGGCCTGACGGCAGTAGCGAAGCAGCGAGGTAACCGTGTCCACAGTCCCCGAGAACGAGGCCCCCGAGAACCAGGTCCTCTGGCTCTGCGACCACACCACGCTCGGCCTCGGCGGTCCGGCCACCACATCCCGGACCGTCCGCACGACCGACGAGCTGGTCGAGGCGGTCGCCGCGGCGGACACCGCGGGAGAGTCCGTGCTCATCCTGGGCGGCGGCAGCAACCTGGTCGTCTCCGACGACGGATTCCCGGGCACCGTGGTCCTCGTGGACACCCCCGGGGTCTCCTTCGAGGAGACCGGTGAGACCGACCCCGGGACCGGCGAGCCCGTCGTGCTGCTGCGCGCCGAAGCGGGCGTCGGGTGGGACCCGCTCGTGGAGCGCACCGTCGCCGAGGGGCTCAACGGGCTGGAGTTTCTCTCCGGGATCCCCGGCAGGGTCGGCTCCACCCCCATCCAGAACGTGGGAGCCTACGGCCAGGACGTCAGCCAGACCGTCCGCGAGGTGCTGGTCTACGACCGGCACGCCCGCGAGCGGCGCGTCATGACGAACGCCGAGTGCGGCTTCACGTACCGCGACAGCGCCTTCAAGGGCGACGACCGGTACGTGGTGTGCGAGGTCGTCTTCGCCCTCCGCCGCGCCAAGCTCAGCCGCCCGATCGCCTACGCCGAGGTCGCCCGGACCCTGGACGCCCGGACCGGCGACAGGGTCCCGCTGGAGCAGGCCAGGGACACCGTCCTGGGCCTGCGCAGGGGCAAGGGGATGGTCCTGGACCCCGACGACCCCGACACCCGCAGCGCCGGGTCCTTCTTCACCAACCCCGTGGTCACCGCTGAGGAGTTCGCCGCCGTGCGCGCGCGGGCCGTCCAGCGGCTCGGAGCGGACGCCGAGATGCCCGGACACCCCGACGGGCACGGCAACGTCAAGCTGTCCGCCGCCTGGCTCATCGACCGGGCGGGGTTCCGGGGCCACGCGAGGGGAACGGCCCGTATCTCCTCCAAGCACGTCCTCGCCCTCACCACCTCCCCGCCCTCGCCCACCACCGAGGACCTCCTGGCCCTCGCCCGGGACGTCCGCGACGGAGTCGAGGAGGCCTTCGGGGTCCGCCTGGTCAACGAGCCGGTGATGGTCGGCGTCTCCCTCTGACCCCCGGCGGGCAGGTGCCGCCGCCGCCGGCGCCGGTCCCGGGACGGCCGGGGCGGTTCACCGAATAACAGAGTGCCTTTTTCCGAAGAAAGAAGTTCGGTGCGCCGAACTCCTCCGGGAGCCACTCCGAATAAACAAATGCGCAGGGGCGATGAATTGCGATTCATCGCCCCTGCGGCATAAAGTACGTGTGTCGAAGGGGAGTAGTCCCCAATGCGTACGGTCGACATGCTGGCCGCCGAACGGCCCGGTCGTACGAGCCCGACCTGACGAGGAAGCCCCGGTCACACGGGCCCCAGCGTCGGTGCGGCGGGCGGACGAGACCTTTGACCCGGTTCCGAACAACCGGGTTGAAGGGGTGTTCTCCGCCTCCTTCCGCCCTGACCACCTCGTACGGGGGGAGACGCATGACTGCTTTTCTCGCGGGCCTCGGATTCAGCGCCGTCGCCATCTTCATCGCCGAAATGGGTGACAAGACCCAACTCGTCGCGATGTCCCTGGCCACCCGCTACCGCGCCCTCACGGTCATCCTCGGCATCACCGCGGCCACCCTCGTCGTGCACGCCGGAAGCGTCTTCCTCGCCGAGGCCCTGGGCGCCGCCCTCCCGACCGACTGGCTCACCCTCGTGGCCGGCGCGGCCTTCCTCTTCTTCGGGTTCTGGACCCTGCGCGGCGACGAGATGTCCGACAAGGACGAGAAGCGCGCCGCCTCCAAGCGGATCCGCTCCGCGTTCATGACCGTCTTCGTGGTCTTCCTCGTCGCCGAGCTCGGCGACAAGACCATGCTCGCCACCATCACGGTCGGCACCCAGCACCACTGGCTCCCCGTCTGGATCGGTTCGACCGTCGGCATGGTCGCCGCCGACGCCATCGCCATCGCCCTCGGCGCGGTCCTCGGCAAGAAGCTCCCCGAGCGCGCGATCCAGATCGGTGCCGCCGTCCTGTTCTTCGGGGCCGGAGCCGTCATGCTCGCCCAGGGGGCGTGGATGCTCCTGGCGTAGGCTCCTGCTCCGGCTCGGAGGACAGCCAGGCCTCCACCCCGCCCAGCAGCTCCTTCTTCAACGAGTCCGGCGCGCCCGAACCGCGGATGGACATCCCGGCCAGCGCGGCCAGCTCGGGGTCGGAGAAGCCGAACACCTCGCGGGCGATCCGGTACTGCTCCACCAGGCGCGGGCCGAACAGCAGCGGGTCGTCGGTCCCCAGGGCGATCGGGGCGCCCGCGTCGAAGAGCCTGCGCAGCGGCAGGTGCTCCAGGTCCTCGTACACGCCCAGGCCGACGTTGGAGGTCGGGCAGATCTCCAGGGTCACCTCCTGCGTGGCGATCCGCTCCACCAGGTACGGGTCCTCGATGGCGCGGACACCGTGCCCCACCCGGTCGGCGCTCAGCTCGTCCAGGCACTCGCGCACGCTGCGCGGGCCCTGGAGCTCGCCCCCGTGGGGGGTGGACAGCAGACCGGCCCGGCGGGCGATCCGGAAGGCGCCCTCGAACTCGCGGGCCCGCCCTCGGCGCTCGTCGTTGTTCAGCCCGAACGACACGACCCCCCTGCCCGCGTACTGCCGGGCCAGCCGTGCCAGGGCCTTCGCGTCCAGGGGGTGCCGGGTCCGGTTGGCGGCCACCATCAGGCCGATCGCCACCCCGGTGTCGCGCTCGGCGGCCCGTGCCGCGTCCAGGATCAGCTCCAGGGTGGCGGTGAGCCCGTCGAACAGGGCCGCGTACCCGCTCGGGTCGACCTGGATCTCCAGCCAGGCGGATCCGGCGGCGCGTTCGTCCTCGGCGGCCTCGCGCAGCAGCCGGTACATGTCCTCCGGCTCGCGCAGCACCGAACGGGCGACGTCGTACAGGCGCTGGAAGCGGAACCATCCGCGTTCGTCCGTGGCGCGGAGCCGGGGAGGCCACTCCTCGACCAGGGCCTGGGGCAGGTGCACACCGCGCTCCGCGGCCAGCTCGACCAGGGTCGAGTGCCTCATCGAGCCGGTGAAGTGCAGGTGCAGGTGGGCTTTGGGCAGCCGGTCCAATCGGCGAGCGCTGGTCGGTGTCTCCATGAACCAAGCCTGCCGTATGACGGGCGCTCCCGGTGCCAGGACACCGCACTTCCCCGTCCGCGCGGGGGCCGCCGCTACCGCGCCCCGCCCAACAGCTTCCGGATCCGGCCCGCCCTCCGCCAGGTCCTCGTCGCCGAGCGCGCAGGACAGGCACTGGCAGCCCGGGGTGCCGAGGCCCTACCGGTTTGTCCAGATCGCACGGATGGGCATACACTCGGTCGCGCCGAACGGTCGTGGTCCACGTGTCTTTGGGCACGCAGTGTGCGTAGTGCGCAGCGACCGGCTATGGTGGGAGCGCAGTTTCCGTCAAGGGCAGTGGCTCAATTGGTAGAGCACCGGTCTCCAAAACCGGCGGTTGGGGGTTCGAGTCCCTCCTGCCCTGCAAGACCGCACGCGCGGAGCGGCGGCCCTCGGGTCGCCACTCCGCACGGGGCATCGGAACTACGGGGATTTCTGGCAGCCCGCGACCCTAAGGACCCCAGGTGACACAGACTGACGCCGACGCGAAGCCCGACAAGGAGCCGAAGCGTCGTACCGGTCCGGTGACGTTCACCAAGCAGGTCGTCGGTGAGCTGCGCAAGGTTCGCTGGCCCACGCGCCGCGAGCTGGTGACCTACACCATCGTGGTCCTCGTCTTCGTGGTGGTCGTCCTCGGTTACGTCTCGCTCCTCGACTGGGGATTCGGCGAGGCCATCACCTGGCTCTACGGCACCTTCGGCCGCCCGGCGGGCGTCTGACCCACTCTTGCGGGCCGCGCCTCCTGTCGACCGGGGCGCGGCCCTGCTTCGTCCGCGCGTTGGTCCCGCATCGCCCGGAGAGACCGTAAGCTGGCATGACTGGGTTCGACGCAGACCGCTGTTCGGCGTGCGTCGCTTCGCAGAGCGCATCCGACGAGAGAAAGAGCAGCCGTGTCCGAGTCCCCACTGACCTCTGACGACTTCCCCGATGAGGAGCCGGATCAGTCGTCTGCGGAAGAGACCGGCCTGGCGGGCGAGCTGTCCGAGGACGCAGCCGACAAGGCCGACGCAGACAGCCCTGTTCTGACCGGTGACGCGGACGAGAGCACCACCGAGGACGACGCCGACGGCGACGAGGGCGAGGAGGAGGCCGAGGAGGCCCCGCGCCTGGACCCCGTCGAGGAGTTCAAGAACGAACTGGTCCTGCTGCCCGGCGACTGGTATGTCGTGCACACCTACGCGGGCTACGAGAAGCGGGTCAAGGCCAACGTCGAGAGCCGCACCCAGTCCCTCAACATGGAGGACTACATCTTCCAGGTCGAGGTGCCCGAGCACGAGGTCACCGAGGTCAAGAGCGGCAAGCGCCAGCAGGTCACCGAGAAGGTCCTGCCCGGTTACGTGCTCGTCCGCATGGACCTGACCGACGAGTCCTGGTCGGCCATCCGCAACACCCCCGGTGTCACCGGTTTCGTGGGCCTGTCCAACAAGCCCGCGCCGCTGAGCCTGACCGAGGTCGCCAAGCTCCTCGCGCCCGAGCCGGAGCAGGAGCCGGAGCAGGCGAACAAGTCCAGGTCCGGCGGCGATGCCCGCTCCGACGTGGCCTACGAGATCGGCGAGTCCGTCACGGTCATGGAGGGCCCGTTCGCGACGCTGCCCGCCACGGTCAGCGAGATCAACCCGGACACCCAGAAGCTCAAGGTGCTCGTGTCGATCTTCGGCCGCGAGACGCCGGTCGAGCTGTCCTTCACCCAGGTCGCCAAGATCTGACCCGGGCCGCCGCCCGGCGGGGTGCCGTGCCCGCCGACGGCCGTCAAGGCACTCGTCACGGCAACATAGACTTGGTGGGTCCACCCTCGTGGTGGACCCACTCCCGTGTCCTGTCCAGGTAGGGCACGTCACGGCCCGCCAGGTCCCGGCGGGTCGTCGCCCCCGCGCCGTTCGGGCACGGGGGCGCGCCTCCTTCGGCAGCGGTGCTGCCGCGATCGCCACGACTGCCCGGCGCCGCAGGGAGGCCAGGGACCAGCACACAACGCAGATCAGGCAAAGGACCCGATATGCCTCCGAAGAAGAAACTGGCCGCACTCGTCAAGGTGCAGCTCCCCGCCGGTCAGGCGACCCCGGCGCCGCCCGTTGGTACCGCTCTCGGTCCGCACGGCGTCAACATCATGGACTTCTGCAAGCAGTACAACGCTGCCACGGAGTCCCAGCGCGGCAACGTCATCCCCGTAGAGATCTCCATCTACGAGGACCGTTCCTTCACCTTCGTCACCAAGACGCCTCCGGCGCCGAGGCTGATCCTGAAGGCCGCCGGGCTGGACAAGGCCGCCACCGACCCGGGCCGCAGCACGGCTGGTTCCATCACCGCCGAGCAGGTCCGCGAGATCGCGCAGACCAAGCTGCCCGACCTCAACACCGACGACATCGAGGCCGCGTCCAAGATCGTCGCCGGCACCGCCCGCTCGATGGGCATCGAGGTCAAGTAGTCCCCGCGGTGGCACCGACCCCGGACGGGGCCGGAGCGACCGGGGATGCTCGACGTCCAAGAACCACCGTGGCAGGGCCAGGCGCTGGCCCGACGACCACACGTTCCCTAGGAGAACAGCGTGAAGCGCAGCAAGAACCACCGCAAAGCCAGCGAGCTGGTGGACCGCGACAAGCTCCACGGCCCCGCCGAGGCCGTGAAGCTCGCCAAGGAGACCTCCAGCTCCAAGTTCGACTCGACCGTCGAGGTCGCCCTGCGCCTGGGCGTCGACCCGCGCAAGGCCGACCAGATGGTCCGCGGCACCGTGAACCTGCCGCACGGCACCGGCAAGACCGCTCGGGTCCTGGTCTTCGCCACCGGTGAGCGTGCCGAGCAGGCCCTCGCCGCCGGCGCCGACATCATCGGCGACGACGAGATGATCGAGAAGGTCTCCAAGGGCTTCACCGACTTCGACGCCGTCGTCGCCACCCCGGACCTCATGGGCAAGGTCGGCCGCCTGGGCCGCGTGCTCGGTCCGCGTGGCCTGATGCCGAACCCGAAGACGGGCACCGTCACCCCGGACGTGGCCAAGGCCGTGACCGAGATCAAGGCCGGCAAGATCGAGTTCCGCGTGGACCGCCACGGGAACCTGCACTTCATCATCGGCAAGGCCTCCTTCGACGAGCAGCAGCTCCTGGAGAACTACCAGGCCGCGATCGACGAGGTGAACCGCCTCAAGCCGTCCGCCGCCAAGGGCCGCTACATCAAGAAGGCCGTGGTCAGCACGACCATGGGCCCGAGCATCCCGCTCGACGCCTGAGGCGCTTCGTGTAGCCCCATCGCAGCCCCGAACGGCCCCCGAGTCCACCACCGCGGACCGGGGGCCGTTCCCGTGGGGGGCGGCCACGACGGGTCGGGCGCCCCGGCCACCGGGTGGGCGCGATCACACCCGTTCCCCGGCCCGACGGCGGCGAGCACTCCGCGGAGTCCGATACGATGGGGTCTTACCGAAGACCGCTGGTCGCCACCCGCAGGGGTGGCCCAAGACCCATCCGCGATGGGCGCCCGCGCAGGTGTCACTAGAGCTTTCCCGTTCCGGGCGCGCACTCCGCGCCGAGAGAACGCGGTCGTGCCCCGTGCGCCTGGCGCTCGGGGCTTTTTCTCGTGCTGACGCCGATCGCGCGAGTTCTTGGGAGCCGACCGGCGTTCGTACCCGCACCGATCGGTAGCGGTGGCCCACAGGGCCCCCGTCGCCGGAGGGTCGGCGCAGGGGGAGCTGGTTCGTTCCGGCTCCGCCCCGCAGGGTGCGGGCTACCCCGCCGTCAGGCGTGGGGTCGAAGTCAATGTTGGAAGGAGTCCCATGGCGAGGCCGGACAAGGCAGCCGCGGTCGCCGAGCTCACGGAGGAACTCCGTGAGTCGAACGGCGCCGTGCTGACCGAATACCGGGGGCTCACTGTCGCGCAGATCACCGACCTGCGCAACAGCCTCGGCCAGAACGCGCGTTTTCGCATCGTCAAGAACACGCTGACCAAGATCGCGGTGAAGGAGGCCGGCGTCGACCAGGAGATCCAGGATCTTCTGGTGGGCCCGTCCGCCATCGCCTTCGTCCACGGTGACGTGGTCGAGGCCGCCAAGGGTCTGCGCGACTTCTCGAAGGCGAACTCGCCCCTGGTGATCAAGGGCGGCATCATCGACGGCAAGTCGATGAGCGCCGAGGACATCACCAGGCTGGCCGATCTGGAGTCCCGCGAGGTTCTCCTCGCGAAGCTTGCCGGCGCGGTCAAGGCCAAGCAGGGCCAGGCCGCCGCCGTCTTCCAGGCGCTTCCCTCCAAGGCCGTGCGTCTCGCACAGGCCCTGGCGGACAAGCGTTCCCAGGAAGCTGCCTGAACCTTTTGAACCACGGCGGGCGCCGAGGGTGCCCCGCCGACGGCTCGCACGTGGTGCCGACAGGCGCGCGTGTCTGTAGAGAAAGAGAAACCGCATCATGGCGAAGCTCAGCAACGAAGACCTGCTTACCGCTTTCGAGGGCATGACCCTTCTCGAGCTGGCCGACTTCGTGAAGCTCTTCGAGGAGAAGTTCGACGTCACCGCCGCCGCCCCGGCCGCCGTCGCCGTCGCCGGCCCCGCGGGTGCCGCTCCGGCCGAGGTCGAGGAGAAGGACGAGTTCGACGTCGTCCTCGAGTCCGCCGGTGACAAGAAGATCCAGGTCATCAAGGAGGTCCGCAGCCTCACGAGCCTGGGCCTCAAGGAGGCCAAGGACCTCGTCGACAACGCCCCGAAGGCGCTGCTCGAGGGCGTCAACAAGGAAGCCGCTGAGAAGGCCAAGGCCGCTCTCGAGGGCGCCGGCGCCACCGTCACCCTCAAGTAGTCCCGCGCGGGCCGTACGGGCCCGCTGGTCTGCTCCACGCGGCCGTCCCTCCCTCCGGAGGGGCGGCCGCGTTCGTGTTCCCCCGAGGTGCCGCCCCGGGGCGGGAAGGGGTCCTCCCACCGCCCCCGACCCGTCCTCGCGCGTGCCCTCACGGCGCCCGTGAACCCGCGGGGGAGAGGTCCCTGGTCCCGAGGGCGTGCGACCAAGGTCCCTGGTCCGGGGGAGCGCCGTGTTCCGCCGCTGTTCGCTCCGCGGTGTGTGCGAAGCTGGGGCGGTCCGGGAGGACCAGGTCAGAGGGTGCGTGTGCGAACTGTCCCACGAACGCGGTAATCTCCCGTCCCGGGAATCCCGACGAGGCCCGGGGAGAGGGTTTACCCGCCCCCCGTGGGGGAACCTTTTCCGGTGTCCGTCGGGCTCACAACCCCCTGGGGCCAGGGCAGGCGCGCCAGTCCACCGATCTCGGTCGAGGGCGGCCCCGTGAGGGTTGCGGAGGGCGACGGGCCGGGCCGCTCCGTCACCGGAAGAGCTCCCCTCGGGGGAGCCGCCGGGCAGACGGCACGAGGCCGGACACCCTGCGCCGGAGACGGCGGAGGGGCAGGGCCCATGGTCGGAGGTTCTCCGTCACGGGACGGTGCGGGACGACGGCCGGGCTTGACGGATCGCCCTTCACGGGTGATCCTGCCGGTGTCGTGAGTTGCGCTGTGGACCGTGAGTGGACAGCGGTGTGGTGTTCGGCTACACTGCTCTTTTGCGCTGCCCTTTGGTGATCCCTGTGCCGGTGCACGGCTGCCACCCATCCCATTTCTGGACTTACGGTGGCCCGTCACCCGCTCGATGTGACCGTCTCAACCGCGTTGCGGCGGTCCTTCTCGTGACGGATCGTCTGGCGTGCGCGCTTCAACCGCCACAAGCCTTCGGAAGGACCCCTGTTGGCAGCCTCGCGCAACGCCTCCGCTAACGCCCTTGGTCCGCACCGCGTTTCTTTCGCCCGTATCCAGGAACCCCTTGAGGTTCCGAACCTTCTGGCCCTGCAGACCGAGTCGTTCGACTGGCTGCTGGGCAACGACAAGTGGAAGACCCGGGTCGAGACGGCCCGAAACGCCGGCCGCAAGGACGTTCCGGAGCAGTCCGGTCTCGAAGAGATCTTCGAGGAGATCAGCCCGATCGAGGACTTCTCGGGCACGATGTCCCTCTCGTTCCGCGACCACCGGTTCGAGCCGCCCAAGTACTCCGAGGAGGAGTGCAAGGACAAGGACATGACCTACTCCGCCCCGATGTTCGTCACGGCGGAGTTCATCAACAACGACACCGGTGAGATCAAGAGCCAGACGGTGTTCATGGGCGACTTCCCGCTCATGACCGTCAAGGGCACCTTCATCATCAACGGCACCGAGCGCGTCGTCGTGTCCCAGCTGGTCCGCTCCCCGGGCGTCTACTTCGACCGGTCCGTCGACAAGACCACCGACAAGGACCTGTTCGGCTGCAAGGTCATCCCGTCCCGCGGTGCATGGCTGGAGTTCGAGGTCGACAAGCGCGACTTCGTCGGCGTCCGCATCGACCGCAAGCGCAAGCAGGGCGTCACCGTCCTGCTCAAGGCGCTCGGCTGGACCACCGACCAGATCCTCGAGCGGTTCGGTCAGTACGAGTCCATCCGCAACACCCTGGAGAAGGACCCCACGGCGGGCACCGACGACGCGCTGCTGGACATCTACCGCAAGCTGCGCCCGGGAGAGCCGCCCACGAAGGAGTCGGCCCAGGCGCTGTTGGAGAACCTCTACTTCAACCCCAAGCGCTACGACCTGGCCAAGGTCGGCCGCTACAAGATCAACAAGAAGCTCGGCCTGGCCGCCGACTACACGCAGGGCACGCTGACCGAAGAGGACATCGTCGCCACGATCGACTACATCGTGCGCCTGCACGCGGGTGAGATCGAGAAGGAGACCGTCAACGGTCTCAACCCGATCGAGACCGACGACATCGACCACTTCGGCAACCGCCGTCTGCGCACCGTCGGCGAGCTCATCCAGAACCAGGTCCGCCTGGGTCTGGCCCGCATGGAGCGCGTGGTCCGCGAGCGGATGACCACCCAGGACGTCGAGGCGATCACGCCGCAGACCCTGATCAACATCCGCCCCGTCGTGGCCTCCATCAAGGAGTTCTTCGGCACCTCGCAGCTGTCCCAGTTCATGGACCAGACCAACCCGCTGGCGGGTCTGACCCACAAGCGCCGCCTCTCGGCGCTGGGTCCGGGCGGCCTGTCCCGTGAGCGCGCGGGCTTCGAGGTCCGCGACGTCCACCCCTCCCACTACGGCCGCATGTGCCCGATCGAGACGCCCGAGGGCCCGAACATCGGTCTGATCGGCTCCCTCGCGGGCTACGGGCGGGTCAACTCCTTCGGTTTCGTGGAGACCCCGTACCGGAAGATCATCGACGGACACGCCTCCGAGCAGGTCGACTACCTGACCGCGGACGAGGAGGACCGGTTCGTCATCGCGCAGGCGAACACGCCGCTGCGCGCCGACGGCACCTTCGCCGAGGCGGGCGTGCTCGTGCGTCGTAAGGGCGGCGAGTTCGAGCAGGTCAGCACCGACGAGGTCGACTACATGGACGTGTCGCCGCGCCAGATGGTGTCGGTCGCCACCGCCATGATCCCGTTCCTGGAGCACGACGACGCCAACCGCGCGCTCATGGGTTCCAACATGCAGCGCCAGGCCGTGCCGCTGCTGCGCGCCGAGTCGCCGTTCGTGGGCACCGGCATGGAGTACCGCGCCGCCACGGACGCCGGTGAGGTCGTGCTGAACGAGAAGGCCGGTGTCGTCGAGGACGTCACCGCCGACTACGCGACCATCATGGCCGACGACGGCACGCGCAAGACGTACCGCATGAGCAAGTTCCAGCGCTCCAACCAGGGCACCTGCTTCAACCAGCGCCCGATCGTCACCGAGGGCCAGCGGGTCGAGGCCAACCAGGTCCTCGCCGACGGACCCTCCACCGACCAGGGTGAGATGTCGCTGGGCAAGAACCTGCTCGTGGCCTACATGTCGTGGGAGGGCCACAACTACGAGGACGCGATCATCCTCTCCCAGCGCCTGGTGCAGGACGACGTCCTCTCCTCGATCCACATCGAGGAGCACGAGGTCGACGCCCGTGACACCAAGCTGGGCCCGGAGGAGATCACCCGCGAGATCCCCAACGTCAGCGAGGAGGTCCTCGCCGACCTCGACGACCGGGGCATCATCCGCATCGGCGCCGAGGTCGTGGACGGCGACATCCTCGTCGGCAAGGTCACGCCCAAGGGCGAGACCGAGCTGACCCCGGAGGAGCGCCTGCTGCGCGCCATCTTCGGTGAGAAGGCCCGCGAGGTCCGCGACACCTCCCTGAAGGTGCCGCACGGCGAGACCGGCAAGGTCATCGGCGTGCGCGTGTTCAGCCGCGACGAGGGCGACGAACTCGCCCCCGGCGTCAACGAGATGGTCCGCGTCTACGTGGCGCAGAAGCGCAAGATCACCGACGGTGACAAGCTCGCCGGCCGCCACGGCAACAAGGGCGTCATCTCCAAGATCCTGCCGCAGGAGGACATGCCCTTCCTGGAGGACGGCACCCCGGTCGACATCATCCTCAACCCGCTGGGCGTGCCCGGCCGGATGAACGTCGGCCAGGTCCTGGAGGTCCACCTCGGATGGCTGGCCAAGAACGGCTGGCTGGTCGAGGGGGTGGAGGAGGAGTGGCAGAAGTCGCTCCACGCGATCGGCGCGGCCGACGTCCAGCCGCACTCGCGCGTGGCCACCCCGGTCTTCGACGGCCTGCACGGTGACGAGCTCAGCGGGCTCATCCGGTCGGTGCGCCCGAACAAGGACGGCAACCGCCTCATCAACACGGACGGCAAGGCGCGGCTGTTCGACGGCCGCACCGGTGAGCCGTTCGCCGAGCCGATCTCCGTCGGCTACAAGTACATTCTCAAGCTCCACCACCTCGTGGACGACAAGATCCACGCGCGCTCCACCGGCCCGTACTCCATGATCACGCAGCAGCCGCTGGGTGGTAAGGCGCAGTTCGGCGGCCAGCGCTTCGGTGAGATGGAGGTGTGGGCGCTGGAGGCCTATGGTGCCGCCTACGCACTCCAGGAGCTGCTCACCATCAAGTCCGACGACGTGGTGGGCCGGGTCAAGGTCTACGAGGCCATCGTCAAGGGCGAGAACATCCCCGAGCCGGGCATCCCTGAGTCTTTCAAGGTGCTCATCAAGGAGATGCAGTCGCTCTGTCTGAACGTGGAGGTGCTGTCCAGTGACGGTATGTCCATCGAGATGCGGGACAGTGACGAAGACGTCTTCCGCGCCGCGGAAGAACTGGGAATCGACCTGGGGCGGCGAGAGCCCAGCAGTGTCGAAGAGGTCTAACTTCCGCGGATTTCGAGAGCAGGGGACGAATTAAGTGCTCGACGTCAACTTCTTCGACGAGCTGCGGATTGGCCTCGCCACCGCCGACGACATTCGCCAGTGGTCACACGGCGAGGTCAAGAAGCCCGAAACCATCAACTACCGGACCCTCAAGCCCGAGAAGGACGGACTCTTCTGCGAGAAGATCTTCGGTCCGACCCGGGACTGGGAGTGCTACTGCGGTAAGTACAAGCGTGTCCGCTTCAAGGGCATCATCTGTGAGCGCTGCGGCGTCGAGGTGACCCGTGCCAAGGTGCGTCGCGAGCGGATGGGCCACATCGAGCTCGCCGCTCCCGTCACGCACATCTGGTACTTCAAGGGCGTGCCCTCCCGCCTGGGCTACCTGCTGGACCTGGCGCCGAAGGATCTCGAGAAGATCATCTACTTCGCCGCCTACATGGTCACGTGGGTGGACACCGAGGCCCGTGAGCGCGACCTCCAGTCCCTGGAGGCGCGGATCTCGGTCGAGAAGCAGCACCTGGAGCAGCGCCGCGACTCCACCATCGAGGAGCGGCACCGCAAGCTCGAAGCCGACCTGGCCGAGCTGGAGGAGCAGGGTGCCAAGGGCGACGCGCGACGCAAGGTCCGTGAGGGCGCCGAGCGCGAGATGCGCCAGCTCCGCGACCGCGCCCAGCGCGAGATCGACCGCCTCGACGAGGTCTGGAACCGGTTCAAGAACCTCAAGGTCCAGGACCTTGAGGGCGACGAGATGCTCTACCGCGAGATGCGGGACCGCTTCGGGAAGTACTTCCGCGGCGGCATGGGCGCCCAGGCGATCCAGGACCGGCTCGCCAACTTCGAGCTGGACGTGGAGGCGGAGAAGCTCCGCGAGACCATCCGCACCGGCAAGGGCCAGAAGAAGGCCCGCGCCCTGAAGCGGCTCAAGGTCGTCTCGGCGTTCCTCAACACCACCAACAGCCCCATGGGCATGGTGCTGGACTGCATCCCGGTCATCCCGCCGGACCTGCGTCCGATGGTGCAGCTGGACGGTGGCCGCTTCGCGACCTCCGACCTCAACGACCTGTACCGCCGCGTCATCAACCGGAACAACCGCCTCAAGCGGCTGCTCGACCTGGGCGCGCCCGAGATCATCGTCAACAACGAGAAGCGGATGCTCCAGGAGGCCGTCGACGCACTGTTCGACAACGGCCGCCGCGGGCGCCCGGTCACCGGTCCCGGTAACCGTCCGCTCAAGTCGCTGTCCGACATGCTCAAGGGCAAGCAGGGACGTTTCCGTCAGAACCTGCTCGGCAAGCGAGTCGACTACTCCGGCCGTTCGGTCATCGTCGTCGGCCCGCAGCTGAAGCTGCACCAGTGTGGTCTGCCCAAGCAGATGGCCCTGGAGCTCTTCAAGCCGTTCGTGATGAAGCGCCTGGTCGACCTGAACCACGCGCAGAACATCAAGAGCGCCAAGCGCATGGTGGAGCGGTCCCGCCCCGTCGTGTGGGACGTGCTCGAAGAGGTCATCACCGAGCACCCGGTGCTGCTCAACCGCGCCCCGACCCTGCACCGCCTGGGCATCCAGGCCTTCGAGCCGCAGCTGGTCGAGGGCAAGGCCATCCAGATCCACCCGCTCGTCTGCACGGCGTTCAACGCCGACTTCGACGGGGACCAGATGGCCGTGCACCTGCCGCTGTCCGCCGAGGCCCAGGCCGAGGCGCGGCTGCTGATGCTGGCGACCAACAACATCCTCAAGCCGTCCGACGGCAAGCCCGTGACCATGCCCACCCAGGACATGATCATCGGCCTGTTCTACCTGACGACGGAGAAGGTCGACGCCAAGGGCGAAGGCCGCGCGTTCCGCTCCCCGGCCGAGGCGATCATGGCCTACGACCTGGGCGACCTCGACCTCCAGGCGAAGATCCGCCTGCGGATCGCCGACGGCGCCCCGGCGCCGAAGGACTGGACGCCGCCGGAGGGCTGGCAGCAGGGCGACGTGTACCTCCTGGAGACGACCCTGGGGCGGTACCTCTTCAACGAGACCACCCCGGTCGACTACCCGTACGTCAACTTCCAGGTGGGCAAGAAGCAGGTCTCGGTCCTGGTCAACGACCTCGCTGAGAACTACCCCAAGGTCCAGGTCGCCACGACCCTGGACGCCCTGAAGGACGCGGGCTACCACTGGGCCACCCGGTCCGGCCTGACCATCGGTATCGAGGACGTCGTCGCGCCGCCGCGCAAGACGGAGATCCTTGAGGGGTACGAGCGCAAGGCCGACAAGATCCAGCGCGAGTACGACCGGGGCCTCATCACCGACGACGAGCGCCGCCAGGAGCTCACCGAGGTGTGGACCCAGGCCACCGCCGAGGTCGCGCAGAACATGGAGGACAACTTCCCCGCCGACAACCCGGTGTGGATGATGGTCCAGTCGGGCGCCCGAGGCAACCCGATGCAGGTGCGCCAGATCGCGGGTATCCGCGGCCTGGTCTCCAACACCAAGGGTGAGACGATCCCGCGTCCGATCAAGTCCTCCTACCGTGAGGGCCTGTCGGTGCTGGAGTACTTCATCTCCACGCACGGTCAGCGCAAGGGCCTGGCGGACACCGCGCTGCGCACCGCCGACTCGGGTTACCTGACCCGTCGTCTGGTGGACGTCGCGCAGGACGTCATCGTCCGCGAGATCGACTGCGGCACGGACCGTTCGATCTGGCACGAGATCGGTGAGAAGAACGCTGCCGGCGTCATCACGCGCAAGCACAACGTCGAGAACACCGGTTTCGGCCGCACCCTCTCCGAGGACGTCCTGGGAGCGGACGGCAAGGTCATCCTGCCCACGCTGAGCGACACCTCCGAGGAGAACATCGACACGCTGATCGCGGCCGGGTTCACCCGGGTCCGCATCCGCTCGTCGCTGACCTGCGAGGCCAAGATCGGCGTCTGCACCACCTGCTACGGCCGCTCCATGGCGACCGGCAAGCCGGTGGACGTCGGTGAGGCGATCGGCATCATCGCGGCCCAGTCCATCGGTGAGCCCGGCACCCAGCTGACCATGCGTACCTTCCACATGGGTGGTTCCGCTGGTCAGGACATCACGCACGGTCTGCCCCGTGTGCAGGAGCTCTTCGAGGCCCGCGTCCCCAAGGGTGTGGCCCCGATCTCCGAGATGGAGGGCCGGATTCGGATCGACGACACCGAGAAGAGCCGCAAGATCGTCGTCATCCCCGACGACGGCACGGACGAGATCGCCTACCCGGTCCCGATGCGTGCGCAGCTCCTCATCGGCGACGGCGACCACGTCACGGTCGGCGAGCAGCTGATCCAGGGTGCGATCAACCCGCACGAGGTTCTTCGCATCCAGGGTCCGCGCGCGGTGCAGCAGCACCTCGTGTCGGAGGTCCAGGAGGTGTACAAGTCGCAGGGTGTGTCCATCCACGACAAGCACATCGAGATCATCGTCCGCCAGATGCTCAAGCGGGTGAACATCCTGGAGTCCGGCGACACCGAGCTGCTGCCCGGCGAGATGGTCGAGCGGCCGAAGTTCGAGCGGATCAACCGCCGGGTCGTCTCCGAGGGCGGACAGCCCGCGGCGGGACGCCCGGTGCTGCTGGGAATCACCAAGGCCTCGCTGGCCACGGAGTCCTGGCTGTCGGCGGCCTCCTTCCAGGAGACCACACGGGTGCTCACCGAGAACGCCATCCACGGCAAGAGCGACCCGCTGCTCGGCCTCAAGGAGAACGTCATCATCGGTAAGCTCATCCCGGCTGGTACCGGCATTCCGCAGTACCGCAACATCCGGGTGGAGCCCACCGAGGAGGCGAAGGCCTCGATGTACTCGGTCTCCGGGTACGAGGAGCCGAGCGAGTACACCTTCGGTCAGGGTTCCGGCGAGGCCGTCCCGCTGGAGGAGTACGACTTCGGGCCGTACAACCGGTAGAAGCGGTTTGAACTGACGGCGGCGGCCAGCCACTCCCGACCGGGAGTGGTGCCGCCGCCGTTCGGCGTAGAGGGTCCGCGCTGGGCGGACGGGGAGACGGCGCTACTGCGCTGGCGGGAGAGGCATGACTGAACACGGGGGCGGACGGGACTCCGGTGCGGGGGACTGGTTCAAGCCGAGCGAGAACCGCTACCGCACGCAGTCGGAGTACCAGGATCCGCTTGAGGGTGAGGAAGCCGAGGAGAGCGCCGAGACGGTGTTCCCCGACAGCGGAGGTTACGCGGGGCTGAGCGCGTCGCGCCCGGCCCTGGTCGAGCCGTATCCGGAGGCGCTGGGCGGACCGCCGTCCGGGGCTTCGGCGACGTCGAACTCGATCTCCTACCCGGGAGCGGGTCTGTCGGCGTACCAGCCGCTGACCCGGGCGCCGGGGGAACCGGACCTGCCCAGCGTGGCGGCCAGCGCCGAGGTCCCCCTCCCCTCGGAGGACTCGGGGGAGGGACCCACCGGCCGCATGGACTCCTGGGCCGCGTCGGCCGCCGCGGGGGAGGAGGCCCTCCCCGGCACCGGATACACCGGCCAGGACCGGGCCTCCGACACCTGGAGGCACGACGACCCCCTCGACGGCCGACGCGGTACCGCCGCGTGGGACGCGGACGCCCCGTCGGGCGGCGCGGACGAGCGCGGCCGTGACACGTGGGGGCAGGACAGCCCCGCGGAGGGGCCCGGCGAGCGTGCCGGGGACTCCTGGGACGACACCCCGGCGGACCGCGCCGGCGCCCGGAACCAGGACGCGTGGCGGGACGGTGCCCCCGGGGCCGGCCTCGGGGATAACGACCGGGAGGCGTGGGCCCCGGCCCGGGACTCCGACGCCTGGACACCGGACCCGGCCGGCGACGCCCGCCCCTGGGACGATGAACTCGACGGCGGCAGCGGCCCCGCCGCGCGCACGGACGCCCCTGCCGCGTGGGACCCCGAGGGTGTGAGCGGTACCGCCACGTGGGACGCGGACGCCCCGTCGGGCGGCGCGGACGAGCGCGGCCGTGACACGTGGGGGCAGGACAGCCCCGCGGAGGGGCCCGGCGAGCGTGCC
>NZ_JBHXQY010000069.1:29462-34325 GCF_042716955.1 Nocardiopsis sp. NPDC058631
GACGCGGACGCCCCGTCGGGCGGCGCGGACGAGCGCGGCCGTGACACGTGGGGGCAGGACAGCCCCGCGGAGGGGCCCGGCGAGCGTGCCGGGGACAGCTGGGGCGCCGACGCTCCGGCCGGTCGCTCCGACGCCTACGACACGGACCACTGGTCCCCTGACGCCCCGGTGGGCGGCACGGCCTCCTCGGGGTTCGGTGCGTCCGACCCCCTGGCACCCGACGCCGACGCTCCCGCAGCGCGGCCCTGGGACGACGAGCCCGTCGGCGGCAGCGACCCCGGGGCATGGGCTCCGGCTCCCAGCGGGGACGCCGACGCCTGGACGCAGGGCACCTCCGCGCAGACCCGGGCGTGGGAGCCCGACCCCGCCCTGGACGGCACCGGTGAACGTGCCGGTGACTCCTGGGGCGCCGACGTTCCGGCCGGTCGCTCCGACGCCTACGACACGGACCACTGGTCCCCTGACGCCCCGGTGGGCGGCACGGCCTCCTCGGGGTTCGGTGCGTCCGACCCCCTGGCACCCGACGCCCGCCCGTGGAACGACGAGCTGAGCAGTGGCCAGGGCGACTCCTGGACGCCCTCCACCGACGTGGCGGACCGCCCTTGGGACGACGCACCCGCAGACGGTGCGGACCGCTCCTGGGACGACACAGCCTCCGGGCACCGCCCCGCAGACGGTGCGGACCGCCCCTGGGACGACGAGAGGGGCACCACCGCCTCCTGGGGCGCCGGCCCCGGGGACCGTCAGGCCTCCGGAGGGTGGGGCACCGGAGCCCCGGCCTCCGACACGGCGGCCGCCCCGGCGGCCCCGCTCTGGGACGACGAGCTGTCCGACGACCGCGGAACGGCAGCCTGGGGCGCCGACGCCCCCGCGGACGGCACGGCGGGGGCCGAACGCGACTCCTGGGACGACGCCCCCCGTCACGGGACCGAAACCTACGACGCGCCGTACGAGCCCCGCGCCGCCGCTGTCGCCGACGGCGGCCGGCCCTGGGACGACGACGAGCTCGGCTCGAACTCCTGGAGGACCGCCGACCGCGGGGCCCCCGCCCCCGTCTCCGACGCCTGGGGCGTTCCCGACGGTGCCACCACCGGGCCGGACGGCGACTCCTGGAGGACCGCGGCCGCCGACACGAACGACCTGGACTCCTGGGCACCCGCCCGGGACACCGGCGACACGTGGTCCGGCGCGGGGACCGACGGCTACGACGACGAACTGTCACCGCCCACCCCCGACCGGAGCACCCCCGGTGCGGGGAGCGGCAACACCTGGGCGTTCGACCGCAACGACCCCCGGCTCCCAGACGTGGTCCGGGAGGCCGAGGAACGTCGACGCGAGTCCGCGGGGACGCCGGAGACGAACACCTGGGGCGGCTCTGCCGAGCCCGAACCCCCGGCCTGGGGCTCCCCCGACCAGGGTCCGGACACGGACGACCACCGGGGCGGGACCGGCACCGACCAGGCGTGGACCGCCGTGCCGGCGTCGGACGACCCCCTGGCGGCGATCGCCGACATGCAGTCGCGCGCCCGTGCGAGGGAGGTCGGCGGCTTCGAGGACGAGGAGTCGCAGGAGGGCCCGGGGCGCGGGGGCGACTTCGCCGAGGACGACGTCCCCGAGGGCGCCACACAGGTGTTCGAGCCGTTGGGCATCCCCGAGGACACGTGGGAGCGCGACGAGCCCGAGTCGTCCCGGGAGAGCGAGTACGACGACGGCTTCACCCCGGCCGACTACGGCATGCCGGAGGCCCCCGCCTCCCGCAAGCGCCGCAAGGACCGCATCGCCGAGGACTTCCCCGGCTTCGTGGACCGGCCCCTGGGCGGAGAGGCCGGCGACCCGTACCCCGGCTACGACAGCATCGACTTCCTGCCGGACACCGAGCGGGGGGCGACCGTCACCCTGTGGCTGGGCATCGCCTCCCTGCTCCCCGGCATCGGTCTGGTCACGGCGCTCCTCGCGCTGCTGATCACCGGGCCCAAGGCCAAGAAGGCCATCCGCGCCTCGCGGGGGGAGCTGGACGGACTCGGCCTGATCACCGCCGGCACGGTGTTCGCGGTGGTCGGCATCCTGGTGACGGTGATCTCCGTCGCGATCTGGCTGGTCCTGTAGCGCCGCGGCCGCTCCTCCACGACAATGTGTCAGGGGGAGCGGCCGTCGGTTTCGGCCGTCCACCCGCGGTCTCCGTGGGACCCTGGGCAAAACGACTCCGGGAGCGCGTAGACTGGCAGTGACCCACGGCTACGCGAGAACCGGTTCCATGATTCTCGCCATGTCGCACACCGTTTTGACCGCCCAGACGGTAAACGGTAGCCTGTGTGATTGTGCCCGTGAGTCGACGGGTCACACGTGTGTGTGCGGCGCCCCGGTCCCACAAGTTGAGGACGTAGGGCGCGCCACGCAGGTGAACCCCCTCCCATGATCGGCCTCCGGCCGGATGTGTTCGGTTTTTGCCGTGCGCGACAATGAGCGCGACACGCCCGACCACGTGGGTCGGGGAGGTTCGGGAAATTCAGCAGGTCAATAGCGATATCGGCTACGAGAACCGGCGTAGGTCACGAGGAAGACGGAGACGCGGTGCCCACCATCCAGCAGCTGGTCCGCAAGGGCCGACAGGACAAGGTCGCAAAGAACAAGACCCCGGCGCTGAAGGGGAGTCCGCAGCGTCGTGGTGTGTGCACGCGTGTCTACACCACTACGCCGAAGAAGCCGAACTCCGCTCTGCGTAAGGTCGCTCGCGTCAAGCTGAGCAGCGGCATCGAGGTCACGGCCTACATCCCCGGCATTGGTCACAACCTCCAGGAGCACAGCATCGTGCTCGTTCGCGGTGGTCGTGTGAAGGACCTGCCGGGTGTCCGCTACCGAATTGTCCGCGGCTCGCTCGACACCCAGGGTGTCCGGGGCCGCAAGCAGGCGCGTAGCCACTACGGCGCCAAGAAGGAGAAGTAAAGATGCCGCGCAAGGGCCCGGCGCCGAAGCGCCAGCTCATCACCGACCCGGTCTACGGCTCGCCGCTCGTCACCGCACTCATCAACAAGGTGCTGCTCGACGGTAAGCGCTCCATCGCTCAGAGCGTCGTCTACGACGCCCTTGAGGGCGCTCGTGAGAAGACCAGCCAGGACCCGCTCGTCGTTCTGAAGCGAGCCCTGGACAACGTCAAGCCCGCGCTGGAGGTCCGCAGCCGCCGTGTCGGTGGCGCGACCTACCAGGTGCCGGTCGAGGTTCGCGCCTCCCGGTCCACCACGCTGGCCCTGCGCTGGCTGGTCTCCTACGCGCGTCAGCGTCGTGAGAAGACCATGACCGAGCGTCTGATGAACGAGCTGGTTGACGCCAGCAACGGTCTCGGCGCGGCTGTCAAGAAGCGTGAGGACACGCACAAGATGGCCGAGTCGAACAAGGCCTTCGCCCACTACCGCTGGTAATCCCGCGGCGATTCGATTCCTTGAGACCGAGGGAAGACGAGCCTCATGGCTGCTAAGACTGCGCTTGACCTGGCCAAGGTCCGCAACATCGGGATTATGGCCCACATCGACGCGGGCAAGACCACCACGACTGAGCGGATCCTCTACTACACCGGTGTGACCCACAAGGTGGGTGAGGTCCACGATGGCGCCGCCACGATGGACTGGATGAAGGAGGAGCAGGAGCGGGGTATCACCATTACCTCGGCTGCTACCACCACGCACTGGGACGACCACACGATCAACATCATCGACACGCCCGGCCACGTCGACTTCACGGTCGAGGTCGAGCGGTCGCTGCGTGTCCTCGACGGTGCCGTCGCGGTGTTCGACGCCAAGGAAGGCGTCGAGCCCCAGTCCGAGCAGGTCTGGCGTCAGGCTGACCGCTATGGCGTTCCGCGTATCTGCTTCGTCAACAAGATGGACAAGATCGGCGCCGAGTTCCAGCGCTGTGTCGACATGTTCCGTGAGCGCCTCGGCGCGAACGCCATGCCGATCCAGTTGCCGATCGGTGCCGAGAGCGACTTCAAGGGCGTCATCGACCTTGTGCTCATGAAGGCCTACGTCTGGAACGACGAGGCCGCGCTCGGCGAGATGTACGACACCGTCGACATCCCCGACACGCACGTGGACGCCGCCCGCGAGGCACGCGAGACGTTCATCGAGGTGCTGGCCGAGGCCGACGACGCGATCATGGAGCTGTACCTGGAGGGGCAGGAGCCCACCCTGGAGCAGCTGGTCCCGGCCATCCGCCGCGCGACCATCGCCGGTACCGCGATCCCGATCGTGTGCGGCACCGCGTTCAAGAACAAGGGCGTCCAGCCCCTGCTCGACGCGGTCACCGCCTACCTCCCCTCGCCCCTGGACGTGGACGCCATCGAGGGCCACGACCCCAAGGACGAGACCGAGGAGACCAAGCTCTCCCGCAAGCCGAGCGTCGACGAGCCGATGTCCGCCCTGGTCTTCAAGATCATGAGCGACCCGCACCTGGGCAAGCTGACCTACGTGCGCATCTACTCCGGCGTCCTTGTGACCGGCACCGCGGTGCTGAACAGTCTCAAGGGCCGCAAGGAGCGCATCGGCAAGATCTACCGCATGCACTCCAACAAGCGTGAGGAGATCGGCGAGGCCGGCGCGGGCGACATCGTCGCGGTCATGGGTCTGAAGGACACCACGACCGGCGAGACGCTGTGCGAGCAGTCGGCTCCGATCGTCCTGGAGTCCATGACGTTCCCGGCTCCGGTCATCGAGGTGGCCATCGAGCCCAAGACCAAGAGCGACCAGGAGAAGCTGGGCATCGCGATCCAGCGCCTCGCGGACGAGGACCCCTCGTTCCAGGTCGCCACGGACGACCAGACCGGCCAGACCATCATCTCCGGTATGGGCGAGCTGCACCTTGAGGTCCTCG
>NZ_JBHXQY010000070.1:0-32030 GCF_042716955.1 Nocardiopsis sp. NPDC058631
GGTGCGGGCCGCCGCCCGCCGGGAAACGGGAACCGGGTCAGGCGGCCACGGACACGGCCTGGCGCAGGCCCGGGGCGGCGACGTCCGCCCAGGCCCGGACGACGCTGTCGGGCCGATCGGTCTCGTCGGCAGCGAGGATCAGGCCGGGCTCGGCCACCCAGGCGCCCAGGTCGGCGAGCAGGATACGCAGGTCCTCCTCGATGCCGTGGCTGTTGCGCAGGTCGTTCACGACGGCGAGCGGAACCGCGACGGTGTGACCCAGTCCCAGTTCGGGGAGCCGGTCGAGGAAGACCTTCAGCAGGCCGGTGTAGGTGCCGTGCGCCTGCGGGGAGGCGACGAGCAGGACGTCGCTCTCCCTCACCTTGTCCAGGGCGGCGTCGACGGCCTCGGAGGTCTCGGAGAGCAGGGCGGGACCCAGGTCCGCGAGGTCGATGACGTCGGGGGTGGAGGTGACACCCGCTCGGGAGGCGACTTCCGAGGCGGCGCGCAGGGCGGCGTCGCGGACGGCGGAACGGGACTGGGGGGCGGCGACGAGCACGGTGAAGCGGGTCATGCGGAACTCCTGGGTTCGGTCAGAGCGAGCCGGGATCGACCGGAGGAAACGTCGGGGGGCGGCGATCGGGGTGCTGACACCGGAGAGGACGTCGTTCCTCTTACCGACACGGGGAGTGGACCTCGTCGTCCGGAACTCGGTGTGTCGGGCCTGGCAGGGAAGCTCCGCGGGCCGGGGTACGACCCGGGCCCAGAACTGGGAGTGATGAGCGTCCGGTGTCTGCGGTAGGGCACGGTCACGGGGTACACCCGTGGCGCGGGGCTACGGCCCCGCAAGGCACTAGCTACGACAGAGCGCGCTCGCCTGCTGTCTCAGATCGACATGCAGGCGCTGGACAAGCAGCTCACCGGCGGACATGCCTCCATCATGAGGCGCGTCGGCCGCTATCGTCAATGCGTGCCGACCCACCGCGTCGGGTCGGTGCCGCCCGACCCCGCACCGTCCAGCCCTCGGACAGCCGTCCCAGAGTGCGGAATGGCCCAGCTCCGCAGGGGATACGGGGTGCGACGGGGACGCGTGCACCCCCTCCCCCGTAGGACTTTCACGCCGATGTAATTTGCGACACACACCCTCCGCCCACCCGTTCACCGGGCGCCGCAGACGCAGAGAGAGCTAGAACATGGCCCACACCCCCGTCACTCTCACCAACGCGCGCGTCGTGACCCCCGACGGGGTCCACGACGGCTGGCTGCGTGTCGAGAACGGCCGCGTGGCCGCGCTCGGCTCGGACACCCCCTCCCCTGCCGGAGCCGCACCCGGGGAGATCCGCGACCTCGGCGGCTCCTGGGTCGTCCCGGGGCTGGTCGACACCCACGTCCACGGCGGCGCCGGACACGCCTTCCCCGACGCCGACCCGGAGGGCGCCCTCGCGACCATCGCCTTCAACCGCCGCCACGGGGTGACCTCCCTGGTGGGGGGCCTGGTGGCGGCCACCCCCGACGACACCGTCCGCCAGGTGGCGGCGCTGGCCGAGCTGTGCGACGCGGGCGAGCTCTCCGGGATCTACCTGGAGGGACCGTTCATCGCGCGCTCGAAGTGCGGGGCGCACGACCCGGAGCTGCTGCGCGACCCGGACACGGCCGAGTTCGACCGCTGGCTGGAGGCCGGCCGGGGCCACGTGCGGATGGTCACGGTGGCACCCGAACTGCCCGGAGCCCTGGACCTCATCGGCGCCGCGGTCTCCTCGGGGGTGGTGGCGGCCGTGGGCCACACCGAGGCCGACTACGAGCGGACCCTGGCCGCGTTCGACGCGGGGGCGACGGTGGCCACCCACCTGTACAACGCCATGCGGCCGCTCAACCACCGCGACCCGGGACCGATCGCGGCCGCACTGAACGACAGCCGGGTGACGGTCGAGCTGATCCTGGACAACGTGCACGTCCACCCGGGGGCGGCAGCGCTGGTGTTCTCGTCCGCGGGCGCGGACCGCGTGTCCCTGGTGACGGACGCGATGTCGGCGACCGGGCTGGGCGACGGCGAGTACACGCTGGGGAACCTGCGGGTGCGGGTGAGCGGCGGAGAGGCGCGGCTGGTGGAGAACGGGGCCATCGCCTCCAGCACGATCGTGCTGCCCCAGGCGGTGCGCAACGCGGTCGGGGGCCTGGGTGTCGGCGTGCCCGAGGCGGTACGGTCCGCGTCCTCGGTTCCCGCGGCGGCGCTGGGCCTGGCCGGAGTGGGGCGGATCGAGGTCGGAGGCCACGCCGACCTCGTCGTGATGGGCGGGGCACTCACGGTGGACGACGTGATGTACCAGGGCGCCTGGGTGTCGTAACGGCGTGTCGTATCCCGGGTACGAAACGGCAATATAACCCTGAGTAACAATGGCTTCAGGGCACCGAGGAGAGCACCCACGCTCGACACGAAAGGAACTGCGCCATGGCCCAGTCGAGACAGACGGAGGACGAGCAGCCGACCCCGGCGCCCTCTGAGGAGCACGGACACCTCGGCAAACTCGCCGGTGAACTGTCCCGTTACGCCGTCAGGGCGGACGTGGTCGACGGCAGCTCGCCCTGTCTGAGGGTGAGCAACCCCGCGTCCCCGTGCGTTGTCGAGGACGTGATCTGTGAACGCCGTGAGCACGACTACGCGTTCATCGCCTCGTTCGGGGTGTACCTGGGCAGCAGCGGGAGCCTCGGCGTCACGGCCCACAAGGTCGCCTGGCTGGTGGGGGCGACCGAGGAGTGAGCCAGGACCTCCGCGCCGGGCGGGGGCGGTGCCCGCGGCACCGCCCCCGTCCGTGTTCCGGTCCGCCCGACACCTCGTCGCGAGGCGCCCCCTCCCGCCGTGATTCCGTACCTGTCGCGAGTGTGGGCGCTTGGGGTCGAGTCGTCGTTGCGACAGGGAAGTCGTTGAGGGTCTCGGCCGGGGTGGTCCGGCCCGGTGGGTCGCGGAAGGGGCTCTTCCGCACAGGCGCGACCGAAGTGCGAAGGGGCGGAGCACCCACTCCGGCCTTTACGTCGTAGATTCGCAATGTCCGCCGGGCGACCGCGCCGTCCCCGCTCGCCCTCCGGCCGTCAACCCCGCCCCCTACCGGGGGGTGCGGGCGGTGACGCGGATCTTGGACTGGCCGTGCGGTCTCTCCTCCCAGTCGTCCATGAAGCGCGCGTCGAGCCCGTGCTTCTCCGCCAGGGCGACCAGCGTTCCGGTCCGGTAGTAGAAGTCCTCCCGCAGCACCTGGTGCTCCTCACCCTCCGTGCGGTCGAAGGTGAAGTCGAAGAACCCGCCCGGGGCCAGGATCCGCTCCACGTTCGCCAGGGCCTCGTCGATCACCTCGATCGGCGAGTGGGAGAACACGCTGTGGGCGTGCACCACGTCGAAACGGTTCTCGGGCAGGAACGAGAACGTCAGGTCCCGCGTGATCGTCAGGTGCGGCAGCTTGGACTGCAGCCCCCGCTCCGCGAGGACGCCCTTGGCGGCGATGAGGATGTCCGGGGAGATGTCGATCCCGTAGTAGCCGCCCTCGTCCAGGTAGTCGATCAGCCGCCACCCGGCCCTCAGGTTGCCGCAGCCGATGTCCAGCATCCGGTGTTCGGGCCTGAGGCCGTGCTCGACCAGGTAGTCGAACTGCATCCGGCCGAGCGCCAGCCAGCGCTCCTCGCTCTGGCTTCCCACGGCCGCCTTGGGGTCCCTGGCGGCGTCGGAGGCCATCACCGCCCGGTAGTAGTCCACGTGGTCCCGGTGGGTCATCCGCAGCTTCCAGTCCCGGACGGAACGGCGCACGTAGGGCACCACCCTGCCAGGGTTGCGCAACGCGTAGCGGACCTTGTGGCCCAGGGACGAACGGTTCGCTTGGAGGGAGGCGGCTGTCTTGTTCGGCATCAGCAGAACTCTCGTGTCGAAGGCGCTCCGCGTGCCCGCCGAGGCGCGGACAGGGGATCCCGAGGCTACTTCTTCCGCCGCACCCGCGGAAGGGAGCCGGGAACCCCACGGACACGGCTCCCAGGGCACCGGAGGAACGTCATCCGCCCGAGCGGTTCCGCCGTGACGCGGCCAGGCGTACGGCACCCCAGATCGGGAGGAGGACGAGGAGCGCCCCCATCACGGCGCCGACGAGGAACCCGGCCAGATCGGCGGGGCCGTCCGTGTCGACCACGCCCGAGACCAGGTTCAGGATCGACCATCCGCCTGCGACGAGCGCGACCACGAGGGAGGCGCCGATGGCGAGCACCCCCTTCCAGCCGAAGAAGTAACGGCGCCGACCGGGCTCGGGCGGGGCGTCCAGCTCCGCGGCGGGGCCGGCCGTGGCGGAGCCGGGGCGTTTGAAGTAGACGAGGACCGACCAGCGCCCGCAGGGCTCCCAGCCTCCTGGTGCCAGCCGCTCGGCGAGGAGCGCGTGGTCCGCGCGCCCGGCGCTGACCTCCTGGCGGTACTCCCAGGTCTGGGGCCGGTCCACGGACCTGCGGCTGACGAAGCGGCCGAGCCGGTCCACCCGCTCCACCTCCCAGCCCTGCGCGCCCATCTCGTCGAGTCTGGCGGGCCCCTCGAAGGCGTCGGCGGTCCACACCAGGCTCTCCTCCTCCTGCACCGGGCCGGCCCCCGGGGCCTCGTCCTCGCCGGGGAGGCAGGTCAGCGCTGTGGCGAACTCCCCCGCCGTGCCGAACTCGTCCTCAGGTGCAGCGCCGCTCTCGGCCGTGTGAGCGGCCAGATCGTCCAGCAGCGCCCGCGAGCGCTCGCCGTCCACACCGCGCTCGCGCAGTTCGGCGGCGAGGTCGCTGAAGTAGTCGCTCATCTGGTCTCTCCGTCCGTGAGCACCGAACGCACCGAGGCGTCGAACTCCATCCACGCCGCGCCCTGTTCCCGAAGGAAGGCGCGTCCGTCATCGGTCAGTACGTAGTAGCGGCGGCCGGGCCCCTTCTCCGCTGCGCGGTACTCCGCGGCCACCAATCCGGCCTCCTCCAGCCGGTTGAGCACCGGGTAGAGCGTGCCGCCGCGGATCTTTCCGAACCCGCGCTCGTCCAGTCGCCTGGAGATCTCGTATCCGTAGCTCTCGCCCCCGGTCAGATTGGCGAGGACCAGGAGGTCGAGCACCCCCTTGAGCCAGCTCGCCCGGCGATCCATGCGTGTTCCCCCTCTGTCGGGGCCGCCCGAGCCCGTCGTGTCGGACCGGCGGACTCCCCGCCTCCGCCACCCGCGGTGGCTCAACTGCCCTACCTAGACAGTAAAGCCATCTAGTCAGGAATACAACCTAGCTGGCGCAACCGACAACAGAGGACCCGCCACCGAGACGACCGGGGCCGCGGTGGAGGAAGCGGATACCCGGAACCGCCGCACGGCGGCCCATGGCGTCCTCGCGAATCCGGACCGGCGCCCGACCATTCCCGGAAAGCCGGACCGGCGCCCCGGACACGCGAAAGGCCCCGGCCCCGCCGACAACGGCGGGACCGGGGCCCGAAAAAGACGAAGGACGACCCTGCGAGCGCGATCACGCGCGAGCAGGGTCGTCCAGAAATCTCGTGGAGGTGGCGGGAATCGAACCCGCGTCCTTCAGCACCGAGCCAGGGCTTCTCCGGGTGCAGTCTGCGCTGTCGTTCTGCTCGGCCTCAGCGCTTGCACAGACACATCGCTGACAGGCCCAGCCACGAAAATTTCCCACTCGGGCCCCGTGGCCTGATCCGAGCGGTGAGTCATCTTGTTGATGCCGAGTCCTGGGCCGATGACATGCTCAGGTCGACAGAGACGCTATCGCTTAGGCAGCGAGAGCGAACTCAGTGCGCTTAGAATTGGCACTTGTGTTTATGCGAATGCAGGATTAACGAGGTCACAAACGCAACCCTCGACCCGCTTCCCCTGGAACGACTACCGAAGTCGAAACCGATCACCCCCTGTGAAATTGTCAAAGCCGTCCGTCAGACGGTCGGCCGACATGTGAGCGACGAACACCCACGCGTGCGCCACTCTACCCGTAGAACCACGCGGGGGCCAAGCTGATTCCCGTCTGGGGAGAGGAATCCTCCCGGACGGGGAGAAACCCCCGTGAGCGCGGACGCAAGAGGTGGTCGACGCAGCTCACGGAGGCCGGTCGGCAGGGTCGGGCCGACCTTGTGGGAACCGGCAGGATCTCCCCCGAGACGAGGTCCTGCCCTTCGCACTGGTCCGCTACCCCTGACGCGGTCCCAGTTACCGGGGAAGACGCGAACGGCCCCCCGGAGGGTTGCCCGGGAGGCCGTCTTCTGCGCGGGCGGTCGAAGCGCCGGCCGGCCGCGGCTCCGCGGAGCCGCGGCTCAGGCGACCGCTACCAGCCGACCTCCTCCTCGCTGCCGGTGAGGTCGGCCTCGTTCGGCGGTGCCTCCCCCTCGGGGGCGGCACCGGAGGCCATCGAGGCCAGGAAGGTGTTCGTGGCGTCCACCGCGTACTGCGACCACTGGGTCTGGCTCGGGTCCACCTCGGCCAGGACCGCAAAGGCGACCCCGTCCCTGTACCCCACGAACCAGTGCAGCGCGGTGCCGTCCTGCTCCGTGCGGGCGGCCTGCCCGTACACCTCTCCCCCGTGGGCGAGCAGCTCGGGCATCCGGTTGGTGACGGCGTCCCGCATCCCCGTGCGCACCACCTCCAGGTGGGCTTCGTCCAACGGCCCGTCCCCGGCCGGGGACGGCCCCTCCTGGCGGACCAGGGTGGGTGCGTGCCAGGTGCCGTCCGCGACGGCGCCGGCCGCGAGGGCCATGGTCAGCGGGTTCACCCGGACACCGTGCTCACCGATCATGGCCGAGGCGATGTCCTCGTCCGCGTCGCCGATGGAGACGGCACCGGAGGATGCCGGGAGGGGCAGCTGCCACTCGGCTCCGATGCCCAGCTTCTGGGAGGTCTCGGCCAGGGCGTCCGCCCCCACGTCGGATCCGAGTCCGACGAACCCGACGTTGCAGATGAAGGCCAGGTTGCGGGCCAGGTCCGGCTCACCGGCCAGGAACCCGCTGCTGGGGTTGACGTAGGTCCGGTCGCCGACCTCGGCGGAGAAGCCGCACGGCACGACCCCGTCGGGCGTGGTGGCACCGGACTCCAGTGCCGCGAGGGCCGACACGAGGGTGAAGGTTCCGCCGGGCTCGTAGGAGCCGGTGAGAGCCGCGTCGTCGGTGGTGTTGCCCGAGGCGTTGGCGGCGGCCAGGACCTCGCCGCTGGCAGCGTCCACCGCCACCATGTAACCGTTGGCCGGCAGGGTCTCCAGCGCCGTCTCGGCGGCGCGCTGCACACCCGCGTCCAGGGTGGTGTCGATGACGCCGCTGAGCTCCCCCGCCCACGAGTCGAGGACGTCGGTGACCTCCCCGCCGTCGTCCAGGGAGACGACCTGGGTGGTACCCGAGCCCGCCAGCTCGTGCTGGAAGATGTTCTGGAGGCCGCTCAGGCCGATGGTGTCGCCCGCCTGGTAGGGGCCGGGCACGCGGGAGGACACCCGGTGCTCGGACGTGCCGGCGACCTCGCCCAGGAGGAACGGCGCCATCGAGGGCGTCAGGTTGATCTCCACCTCCTGCGTGTCGACGCCGGCGATCTTTCCGGCCTCGCCCAGCAGGGTGGCGTCCACGCTGGAGCCGCGCATCAGCACGAGCGGCTGGAACTGCTCGGGCGGGGCGGAGCGCACCCGGTTGAGAAGGGGGCCGGGTTCCTCGCCGAGGAGTTCGGCGAGCTGGGTCACCCCGGCCTCCTTGTCCTCCATGTCCGCGGGGAGCACACCGAACGCGGTCACGCTGTCGGCGGAGACCAGCGGCTCGCCCTCGCGGTCGAGGATCTGTCCGCGTTCCTGGCTCTCGTAGCTGACCGCCAGGCGCTCGTTCTCGCTGAGGTCGGGGTGCAGGACGCTCGGCGACCAGCTGATCTTCCAGCCGTCCGGGCCCCACACCAGGGGCATGCGGCCGGTGTAGTTCCAGGTCGGGTCGCCGATACCGAGGTCCGCGTGCACCTCGAACTCCGCGTCGGCCGCCTCGCCGTCACGGGTGATGTGCCCCAGGCCGAAGCGCAGGGACGCCAGGTCGAGCTGTTCACGCATGTCCGTGAGCGCACCCGCCACCTCTTCGGGGTCCCCGTCGGTGTACGACGCGGCCCCCTCGTGGTCCCCGTCCTGCCAGGCGAGCAGGAAGGACCTGACCGCCACCTCCGGACTGGGGTTCGGTGTGCATGCGGCCAGAGTGGCGGCGAGGATCAGTGCGCTTCCGACGGCCGTGAACCGGCCAAGGGGACGGGGGGACACCGTGTGTGTTCCTTTCGGACGCCTCATCGATTACGGCGGCGGAGCGCGCGTTCCATGTCCCGCTTCGCCTCACGCTCGGCGATGTCGTGGCGCTTGTCGTACTCACGCTTACCGCGGGCCAGAGCGATCTCGACCTTGGCCCGGCCGTCGCTGAAGTACAGGGAAAGCGGTACCAGCGTGTGACCGGGCTCCCGGGTCTTCCCGATGAGTCGGGAGATCTGCTCGCGGTGCAGGAGTAGCTTACGCGATCGGCGCGCCGCGTGGTTGGTCCAGGTTCCTTGCGAGTACTCCGGGATGTGCACGTTCTCCAGCCACACCTCGCCGTCGTTGATGTGGGCGAACCCGTCGACGAGGGAGGCCCGGCCCTGCCTGAGCGACTTGACCTCGGTGCCGGTCAGCACGAGACCCGCCTCGTAGGTCTCGTCGATGTGGTAGTCGTGCCGGGCTCGCTTGTTCTGCGCGATGAGCTTGTGCCCGGTTTCCCGTGCCACAGGTCTGTCCCTTCATACGTCCGGGGGGCACGAGGCCCCCCGGTTGTGGTCTTTCCGCCCCGTGGCGGCCGCGTCAGACCTTCAGGTAGCGGCGCAGGGTGAGGAACGAGGTCACGGCGCACAGCAGCACACCGAGGATCATCGACACACCGATGACGTACATCAGCGCACCCGTACCGAGGGCGACGTCGAACTGGAACCATTCCTCGATCCGGGTGAGCAGCGTGTACCGGGTGGCCACGATGAACCCGGAGGCGATCAGACCGCCGGCGAAACCGGCGATCGCGCCTTCGAGGAGGAACGGCAGCTGGATGTAGAAGTTGGACGCACCGACCAGCCGCATGATGCCGGTCTCCCGGCGGCGGCTGTAGGCGGAGAGCCTGATCGTGTTGCCGATCAGCAGCGCGGCCGCGGCCAGCTGCACGAGGGCGACCACCAGGGCGGCCCACTTGAGGACGTCCAACAGGCCGAAGAACTGCTCCAGCAGGCCCCTGTCGTTGGAGACGCTGTCAACGCCCGGGGAGCCCTGGACCGCGTCGCGCACCGTGTCGTAGTGCGACGGGTCGGTGAGCTGCACCCGGTAGTTGTCCGGGATGTCGCCCTCCTGGGCGGCACCGGCGAGGGCCTCGTTGGAGGCGCCGAGCCGGTCCTGGAAGTCCTGCCAGGCCTGCGCCGGGGTCAGGTACTCGTACCCCTCGACCTCGCTCATGCTGTCCAGGTTGGAGGCCAGTTCGGCGCGGTCCTCCTCCGTCGCCGCGCCGTTCTCCTCGCAGACGCTGGTCGGCGAGATGTCGGTGCACATGTAGACGGTCAGCGTGATCCGCTCGTCCCAGTAGGTGCGCATCTCGGAGACCTGCTGGTTGACCAGCAGACCGGCACCGAACAGGCTGAGGGAGATGGCCACCGTCGTGATGACGGCGATGGTCATCGTCAGGTTTCGACGAAGGCCGATCCACGTCTCGGAGAGAACGAATTGTGCTCGCATGATCTGTTAAAGGTCCATCCTTCGGGGCTTTGCCGCGCCGGTCCTCGCAGCAAGGAGGTCAGTACGCCTGGCCGTAGACGCCGCGCGTCTGGTCGCGCACTACCAGGCCCTCTTCAAGCTCGATCACGCGCTTGCGCATCGAGTCGACGATGGCGGCGTCGTGTGTCGCCATGACGACGGTGGTGCCCGTGCGGTTGATTCGGTCCAGCACCTTCATGATGCCGATGGAGGTCGCGGGGTCGATGTTTCCGGTGGGCTCGTCGGCCAGCAGGATCTGCGGGCGGTTGACGAAGGCGCGGGCGATGGCGACGCGCTGCTGCTCACCACCGGAGAGCTCGTTGGGCATCCGCCCGGCCTTGCCCTCCAGTCCGACGAGTTCGACGACCTCGGGGACGACCTTGCGGATGAACCGCCGGGGCTTGCCGATGACCTCCAGGGCGAAGGCGACGTTCTCGAAGACGTTCTTGTTCGGCAGGAGGCGGAAGTCCTGGAACACGCATCCGATACGGCGGCGCAGGTGCGGGACCTTCCAGTTGGAAAGCCGCGCGAGGTCCTTGCCGGCGACGTGGACGCGCCCCTTGTCGGGTTTCTCCTCCTTGAGCACCAAGCGGAGAAAGGTCGACTTTCCGGAGCCGGACGGGCCCACCAGGAAGACGAACTCGCCCTTGTCCACGTCGATGGAAACACCGTCGAGCGCGGGGCGCTTCTGGGTCGGGTACTGCTTGGTGACGTTCTCGAAGTGGATCACAGGCGCATCACAAGGCTCTCGAAGGTATGGGCGACCTGGCGGAGGATACTCCGCTCGGGATCGTACCGGCCACATGGCCAACCGACAGTGTAGAGGGGGGAACGGCCCGGATTGTCCAGGTCGTGTCTCACCCGCAACATCAGTGCACTATCGGACAACAGCCATGAGCATATCGGAGGTGTCAACCGATGATAACGTTCACATATAGCAACTTCGGTAAAACTGCGGAGTCGTACTCATCACCATTGGGCTACGAGGCCCCCGCCCGCCCCGTGTGACTCACCCGCAGTACTCGTTTGACGACCGCGCGTGTCTTCACCCGTAGGGCGGGCACCCCGGCCCCGGCACCGGGGCGGCCCCCATGGCTTGTTCCGTGGATGCTTTCGGTTGATTCGGCGCTTGCGCCGATCGCCGCGAGCGGCCTCCAGGCAATCTCTCGCAAGACGAGTAGCGCAGGTCAGCCCGGGTCTGGCTGTCCAAGCGTGGTCGGCGCAGCGAGAGGCAGCCTGGCGGTTGCGAGCCCGGAATGATCCGCGGAACACGGCCTAGCCGTCCTGGCGTTCGCGACTGCGCATCCACCGGATCTCGGCGTCGATGAAATCGTCGATCTCACCGTCGAGGACCGCCGACGTGTTGCCGGTCTCCTTGCCGGTCCGCACGTCCTTGACGCTCTGGTACGGCTGGAGCACGTAGTTGCGCATCTGGGTTCCCCAGCTGCTCACCGAGTCGCCGCGGATCTCGTCCAGCGCCGCCTGCTCCTCCTGCCGCTTGCGCGCGAGGAGCTTGGACTGGAGCATCGACATCGCGGTCGCCTTGTTCTGCAGCTGCGAGCGCTCGTTCTGGCAGGACACCACGATCCCGGTCGGCAGGTGGGTGATGCGCACCGCCGAGTCGGTGGTGTTGACGCCCTGGCCACCCGGACCGCTGGAGCGGTACACGTCGATCCGCAGCTCGGTCTTCTCGTCGATGTCGATGTGGTCGCTCTTCTCGACCATCGGCACGACGTCGACGCCCGCGAAGGAGGTCTGGCGCCGGTTCTGGTTGTCGAACGGCGAGATGCGCACCAGGCGGTGCGTGCCGTGCTCGCCGCGCAGGGTGCCGTAGGCGAAGGGCGCCTTGACCGCGAAGGACGTGGACTTGATGCCGGCCTCCTCCGCGTAGGAGGTCTCGTAGACCTCCGTCGGGTAGCCGTGCCGCTCGGCCCAGCGCAGGTACATGCGCTGGAGCATCTGCGCCCAGTCGGCGGCGTCGACCCCGCCCGCCTGGGAGTTGATGGTGACGATGGCCTCGCTCTCGTCGTGCGGGCCGTTGAGCAGGGTCCGCACCTCCAGCTCGCCGATCTCCTTGCGCAGCTGTTCGAGTTCGCGGTCGGCCTCGTCCCGGGTGTCCGCGTCGTCCTCGCCCTCGGCCAGCTCGAAGAGCACGCTGAGGTCGTCGAGCCGCCGGTTGATGCCCTTGAGCTTGTTGACCGTGGACTCCAGGCTGGAGAGCCGGCGCGTCACCTTCTGCGCGTTGTCCTGGTCGGCCCACAGCTCGGGGTCCGCGGACTGCTCGCGCAGCTCGGCGATCTGGGTGCCCATCGCCTCCAGGTCCAACACTGCGGAGACGCTCGCCAACGTCGCCGCGAGTTCTTTGATCTTCTCTGCTGGGTCCATGTCTGCCACGGTCCCCAGTGTAGGACCCCGCAAAGCGGCGGGGCTCCGCGCGGCGTCGCGCGAAGCCCCGGACCGGCACGGTCAGTCGACCAGGGACCGGAAGGAACGCAGGGCCACCGAAAGTGTGGCCAGGTCGAACCGCTCGTTCTCCTGGATCTCCGAGAGGGTGATCCCGGCCCGTTCGACCGACTCGCGGTTCTGCCCGAACCAGGCGGCGATCAACGCGTCGGTCTCCTCCGACGCCCCGCTCTCCAGCACCCGGCTGGTGAGGTCGGCGTGCGCGGCGTACAGGTCGTCGCGCAGCGCGGACCGCGCCATCGTGCCCCAGCGGTCGTCGCGGGGCAGGTCGATGATGCGCTCGCGCCACCAGCTGACGTTGAGGCGGTCGGCCAGCTCGAAGTACAGCTCGGCCACCTTGTCGACCGGGCGCCCGGTGCGGTGTGCGATCTCCACCAGGTCCAGGGTGGAGTACGCCGGCACCAGGGCGGCGACCCGCTCGGCGAGGCCGGAGGGCACCCCCATCGACGTGTAGCGGTCACGCCGCTCGGTGAACGCCTCGCGGTCGCGTCCGCGGAGCATCTCGGCCAGGCGGGGCAGTACCTCGCCGACACCGTCCGCGAAGAAGCCGATCTCACTGCGAATGTCGAAGGGGAAGGTCCGGTTGCGCAGCAGCCACCGGGCGGAGCGCTCGGCCAGCTTGCGCGTCTCCAGCAGGAGGGAGAGCTGGTTCTCCACCGAGATCTTGTGGTCCAGCTCCTCGATCACGTCCCAGAACTCGCGCAGCTGCAACACCTCCTGGACCACCAGGAACGCGCGGGCGATGTCCGCGGCACCGGAGCCCAGCTCCTCGTTGAGGCGGAACGCGAACGTCACCCCGGAGCGGTTCACGAGCTGGTTGACGACCTGGTTGACGATGATCTCCCGCCGCAGCGGGTGCGAGGCCACGCCCTCGGCGAAGCGCTCCGACCGCAGCGGTGTGGGGAAGTAGTTGGTCAGGACGTCGGCCAGGTAGGGGTCCTCGGCCAGGTCGGACAGTCCGACCTGGTCCTTGAGGCTGATCTTGGTGTAGGACACCAGCGTCGCGAACTCCGGGCCGGTCAGGCCCTTGCCCGCGGCGCGCCGCTCCGCGATCGTCTTGTCCGACGGCAGGTCCTCCTGCTTGCGCTTGAGGACCTTCATCCGCTCCAGGTGCCGCATGTAGCGGCCGTGGACGTGGAGCATCTGCTGGTCCTGCTTGCGCGCGGCGCCCAAAACCGTGTTCTGTGCGTAGTTGTTGTCCAGGACCAGGTCGGCGACCTCGTCGGTCATGTCGATGAAGAGCTGGTCGCGGTCGTCCTTGCCGAGGCTGCCCGCCCGCACCTCGCGGTCGAGCATGATCTTGATGTTGACCTCGTGGTCGGAGGTGTCCACACCGGCGGAGTTGTCGATGAAGTCGGTGTTGACCCGGCCGCCCTCCCGCGCGAACTCGATGCGGGCGGGCTGGGTCAGGCCCAGGTTGCCGCCCTCACCGACCACCTTGACACGCAGCTCGGTGGCGTCGACGCGGACCTGGTCGTTGGCCTTGTCCCCCGCGTCGGCGTGCGTCTGCGTGCTGGCCTTGACGTAGGTGCCGATCCCGCCGTTCCAGAGCAGGTCGACCGGCGAGGTGAGGATGTGCCGGATGAGCTCGTCCGGGGTGAGCGAGGTGACGTCCCCGTCGATGCCCAGGACCTCCCGCACCTGCGGGGTGATCGGCACGGACTTGGCGCTGCGGGGGTGCACGCCTCCGCCCTCGGAGAGCAGTGCGGGGTCGTAGTCCTCCCAGGTGCTGCGGGGCAGCTCGAACATCCGCTTGCGCTCCACCCAGGAGGTGTGCGGGTCGGGGTCGGGGTCGAGGAAGACGTGGCGGTGGTCGAACGCGGCCACCAGCCTGGTCTGCGGGCTGAGGAGCATGCCGTTGCCGAACACGTCGCCGGACATGTCGCCGACGCCGACGGCGGTGAACGGCTCCTCCTGCACGTTCACGCCCATCTCGCGGAAGTGGTACCTGACCGACTCCCAGGCGCCGCGCGCGGTGATACCCATGGCCTTGTGGTCGTAGCCGACCGAACCGCCCGAGGCGAAGGCGTCGCCGAGCCAGAAGCCGCGCTCGGTGGAGATGGCGTTGGCCGTGTCGGAGAAGGTCGCGGTGCCCTTGTCGGCGGCCACCACCAGGTAGGAGTCGTCGCCGTCGTGGAGGACGGTGCGCTCGGGGTGGACCACCCGGCCGTCGACGAGGTTGTCGGTGATGTCGAGCAGGCCGCTGATGAAGTCCTTGTAGCAGGCGACGACCTCGGCCATGACCTGTTCGCGCGTGCCGCCCTCGGGCAGGCGCTTGCAGACGAACCCGCCCTTGGCGCCGCTGGGGACGATCACGGAGTTCTTCACCATCTGGGCCTTGACCAGGCCGAGGACCTCGGTGCGGAAGTCCTCGAAGCGGTCCGACCAGCGCAGGCCGCCGCGTGCCACCGAGCCGAAGCGCAGGTGCACGCCCTCCACGCGCGGGGAGTACACGAACATCTCGAACCGCGGCCGCGGGTGGGGCAGCTCCGGGATCTGCTGCGGGTTGAGCTTGAGCACCAGGTAGGGGTGTCCCTGGTAGTGGTTGGTGCGCAGGGTGGCGCAGATGACCGCCAGGAACGAGCGCAGGATGCGGTCGTGGTCCAGGCTGGCCACGGCCTCCAGCTCGCTTTCGACCTTGCGGACGATCACGTCGGCGCGCTCGTCGCGGCCACCGTCCGGCTGGTCGGGGTCGAAACGGGTCTCGAACAGCTCGACCAGCAGGTTGGCGATGCCGACGTTGGCGACGAGGACGTCGGCCAGGTAGTCGGGGGTGAACGTCGCCCCGGTCTGGCGCAGGTACTTGGCGTAGGCGCGCAGCACGGTGAGCTGGCGCCAGTCCAGTCCCGCCCGCACGACCAGGGCGTTGAACCGGTCGGACTCCCCGAGAACGCGCCAGGAGGCGTCGAAGGCCTCCTCGAACAGCGCCTTGAGGCGGTCGGGCGCGAGGTCGGACTCGGGGATCGGGCCGAGTCCGAAGTCGTAGATCCACACCTTGCCGACGCCCTCGACGGTGATGTCGGAGGGCCACTCGTCCACGACCTCGACACCGAGGTCCTCCAGGACGGGCAGGACGCGCGAGAGCGAGATGGGCTCGCCGATCCGGTAGAGCCGGAACCGCCAGGAACCGGGCCCCGCGTCGTCTCTGCGGTAGAGGCTGGCCGAGAACGCGCTGTGCCGCTCGTCGGGGTCGGTGCGGCCGAGCAGCTCCTCCAGCACGCCGATGTCCTCGGCGGCGGCGGCGGGGCTGTTGTCGACCTTGTACGCCTCGGTGAGGCCGCTGCCGTAGCGATCCTTGTACGCGGTGGCGCGGACGGGGCCGAAGGACCCGGTGAGGGCGTCGTCGAAGTCGACGTCCCAGGACCGGGCCGCGGTGCGGACCTTCTCCTCAAGGGAGACCTGGTCGATGTCGGCGAGGGTCTGGCCGTGCTGCGCGCGCGCCACCAGGTACAGGCGGGCGAGCGGGGCGGCGCCGATCATCACGTTGTGGTCCATCGTGGCGCCCTGGAAGGCCTCGGCGAGGACCTTTTGGATGTCGAGGCGCACGCGGGTGCTGTACTGGTCGCGCGGCATGTACACGAAGCAGGACATGTAGCGGCCGCCGTAGGGGTCGCGGCGCATGAACAGCTTGGCGCCGCGGCGGTCGCGCAGGCGCAGGACCCCGCGGACGATGTTGTACAGCTCGTTGACGGGGATCTGGAGGAGTTCCTCCCGGGGGAAGGTCTCCAGGAGCTCGATGAGGTCCGTGCCGTCGTAGCTGTCCGCCTCGAACCCGGCCAGGGCCAGCACCTCGGCCTGCTTGCGCCGCAGGATGGGGATCTGGGCGATGCTGGTGGTGTTGGCCTGGGAGGTGAACAGCCCCAGGAACCGGCGCTCGCCGACGATGTTGCCCTGGGCGTCGAACTTCTTGACGCCGATGTAGTCGAGGTACTTGGGGCGGTGGACGGTGGCTCGGGAGTTGGCCTTGGTCAGGACCAGGATGTAGGGCTCGCGGGCCTTGCCGCGGATCTCGGGGGGCAGTGCGGCGAAGCTGGTGGAGGCGGGCGAGTCCATGCGCAGGACGCCGAGGCCCGAACCGGGCTCGGGGCGCAGGGAGTCGTCGCCGTTCTCGTCGGTGACGAGGCTGTACTCGCGGTAGCCCATGAAGGTGAAGTGGCGGCTGGCCGTCCACCGCAGGAAGTCGACGCTCTCGCCGATCTCGCGCGGGTCGACTCCGCCGGCCGCGAGGCGGTCGGGGTAGGCGGCGAGCTCGTCGGCGATCCGGATGGCCCGGTTGCTCATCTTGGCGGCGTCCTCGTCCACGTAGCGGACGTCGTTGAGGACGCTCTCCACGCGGTCGGTGATCTCCTTGACCCGCTCGGGGTCGGACTGCCGGTCGATCTCGATGTGCATCCAGGACTCGTCGGTGGGGAGCAGGCCCTCCCCGCCGATCTCCGGGTCCACCCGCACCAGGTGGCCGGCGAGGTCGCGGCCGACGGTCATCTGCGGGTGGATGATCACCCGGGCGCCGGCTCCGAGCTCGTTGAGCGCCATGGTCACGGACGAGACGAGGAAGGGGGCGTTGTCGGTCACGATCTCGACGACGCTGGTCTGCTGCTCCCACCCGTCGCGGTCGGCGGCGGGGGTGTACACGCGGACCTTGGCCCGACCCGGGGTGCGCTCGGCGCCGAAGGAGCGGTGGGCCCCGGCCGGACCGCAGATCTGGTCCGGGGTACGCCCGGCGATCTCCTCCGGGTCCGTGTGGCGGTAGTAGAGGGGGAGGAAGCGTCGTACCGCGTCGGCCTGGTCGGGGCTGAGTCGCGTCCCCGGGGACCACTTGGCGGCCGCCTCGCTGAGCAGCTTCTGGAGGATGACGTCGGATTGCCCGGTCATATGGCTATCTCACTCCTTTGTGAGCAACGTCGCACGAGCACTGGGAGAACACCCGGTCATGTGACCTGTGAATTTCTGTGCAGGGTGTGTGATTCGGCGTGAGGGCCTTGGGCCGCAAGGAACCCCACGACCATGGTGTTGGGATGGGGCCTGTACGCACAGGCACTGCAGAAGCGAGGCACGGGACCTCTTTGTTCCGGCCTCGCCTGCCGACCAGGCTACTGCTTTTCGGACACGAGGGTAGGACCAACACCGTTACACGGTAGTTACGTCCTGTTAGAACTGGATTGCGACATTCGGTGCCGATATACACGGGGCTTCACCTTCCCCACCGCGGAACGAACATGTCGTCATGGAGCCGTTGCCTGATGGACCGCCGTCATCACGGCACGCGGGTCGGTCAGGTCGGGCAGCACGATGCGGGCACCGGCGTCACGCAGCTGCCCCTCCGTGGTCGACCCGTTGAGCACGGCCACGGGCGTGGCCCCGCCGATCATCGCGGCGCGGACGTCCGGGGCCGAGTCGGTGATGAACACGGTCTCCCCCTCGGTGTAGGCCCGGCCGCCGTCTCCCGCGGCGTGCAGACGGATGGACTGGATGAGGCTGGACTTGGGGTAGTTGACCGACCCGTACCCGCCGATGGCCAGGTTCAGGTAGGGGTCCAGCCCGAACGCGACCAGCTTCGCCGTGGCGTTCACGCGGGTGCTGCCGCTGACGACGGTCTGGACCGTGTCGGGGAGGGAGGCGACGGCGGCCAGGGACGCCGCCGCGCCCGGCATGACGCGGCCCCGGGAGAGGAGTTCGTCGGCGCGGTGGGCGAAGGACTCCTCCAGGGCGGCGAGGAACTCGCCCAGGACGGCGGTGTCGGGTTCGACGTCGACGTAGTTGCGGGCGCAGAACTCGAAGAACATCTCCGAGTCGGTCCGGCCCGCCGACGAGGTCAGGTAGACCAGCGGCTCACCCGTGACCTTCTCGAAGGCCTCGGCGTAGGCCGCCCTCATCACCTGGCCCGCGTCGAGGAGGGTGAGGTCGATGTTCCATAGCACCAGGCGGCTGATGGCTGACTCCTCGGCGTTCGGGGATGGAAGGGACGAGCCCATTTTGCCGTATGGGCGTTTCCGTGCGAAAACCACATCCGCTCCCGGTCAGGGTGTCAGAGCGGGAGGACCGACCGAAACCCGGCCGCCCTCCCCCGCGTGACGGCGGCGGGCCGCCGCCCGCGCACGGAGGGGACCCGCCCCGGGGCAGGAGCGGGGACCGGGACTTGCCACGGGCCCGGCCTGGCGCGTACGCGCCGGATCGGCCCGACCGTCGCGACCGTACCCGTCAGGAGCCGGACCGACGGTCCTCACCCATAGCGGCCCGCAGCCAATCCACAGGTTCTCCGGTGAGTGCCGCGTCCGCGAGTGCCCGCCCGCCCCTGGTCTTGATCCTCGCCCTGGAATTGTCGATCCAGCGCTGCGCCGAACCGTGGCCCCGGGCCCTGTACTCCATTCCCTGCGACAGGCACTCCAGCTTGTCCGCGTCCTTGGCGCACGCGGCCTCAGCGGTCTCCCTTGCTTCGTACTCCGCAAACGCCGCCCTCGCAGGATCCGCGCCCTCCATCGACGCGAGGACCGAGGCGATCAGCGAGGTGCGCCAGGAGTGCTCGGCGACGGACTCGGAATCGCGGACACCCGCCATCCACCACCCCGTACGGCGCTGGTTCTTGAGCGTCCCCGCCTCGTGCAGGAAACGGGCGGTGCGGGTGGCCTCCTCCCTGGGAAACCTGCCTTCTACGCCTTGGTGAGGCGAATCGCGTAACGGATGCCATCGAGGTGTACGCCGCGGACGGGTACCCGGTGGAGGGCGTGGCAGCCCCCGAGACCTGGCTGACGCCCCCGGGACTCCTGCGCTCCTGGGTGGCCGAGCGCGGCGGCGAGGTCGTCGGCCACGTCGGTGTGGGGCGCGCCGACGGCGGGGACGCCGTGCGCAGGGGCGCCGAGGCACTCGGGGTCTCCGGGGAGCGGATCGCCGTCCTGGCCCGGTTGTTCGTCGTGCCGGGGGCGCGGAGGCTGGCGGTCGGGGAGAGACTGACCGTGGTGGCGACGGAGTTCGCGCGGGCCTCGGGACTGCGCCTGGTCCTCGACGTCATGGCCGAGGACCGGGCCGCGATCCGCCTCTACGAACGCCTCGGCTGGGTGCGCACCGGCCAGGTCCGGCACACCGTGGAGGGCGCGGAGGCCGTCCCGGCCTACTGCTACCTCGCGCCTCCGCAGGGATGACGCCCCGGGTGAGGACTTTCCTGCCTCCGGGCCCGCGGTCCCGGAGTGCCGTGGACCGCGGGGGCCGGCCACCGAGGTGTGCCGGAGTGGCCCGGCGGGACGGACCCGTCCCGCCGGGCCCTCTCCTCACTCCCCTGCCACGAGGTGTCGGAGCTCCTGGACGGCGAACCACATGAGTTCGTGGTCGTCCGCGGCCCCGGATCCGGGATCCTCCGCCGCGGCGGCGACATCGGGCTCCGCCGCCGCGTCGTCCACGTGCGCCGAGGCCAGCTTCTTGTAGGGAACGGCGGCGGTGACACTCACACGGACCACTCCGCCGGTCGCGCTCCCGTGGCGCTCGACCACCGCGTCGGGCATGTTCGCGGCCAGCACCACCCGGCGGCGGGGCGCGCCGGTGTCGGCGGCGAGCAGGGCCAGGGACTCCTCGGCCGCCGCGTACATGGCCTCGTACTCGGCCTCCTCGGCGTCGCCGTCCGGACCGGGGTCGGCCGCGAACGCGGTCAGGGGGGCGCCCTCCAGACGCCCCTCCTCCAACAGTGCGGTGAGGGCGGGCATCGTGCTGGGCAGGAAGACGTACATGGGCGCGGCTGCTCTCCTGGGCTCGGGTGGAACCCCTTGAGTCTGCCAAGGAACCGGAGGTGGACGCGCCCCGCCCCGTGTCGGCGGCGCTCCTGTCAGGCCACCGCCCGGCCCCGGCGGTCGGCCTCGGGCGGCGTGCCCTCCGGGGCCAGGAACCGGTCCAGCGCCCGCTGCGTGGCGGCCACGTCGGTGTGCAGGATGCCGGTCATGCCGAGTTCCTCCGCGGTGCGGACGTTGTGTTCGAGGTCGTCGATGAACACGCAGTCCTCGGGCCGGAGCCCCAGGAGGTCGCAGGTGTGCAGGTAGATGCGGTGCTCGGGTTTGCGCATGCCCACCTCGCCCGAGATCACCACCGCGTCGAAGGTCGACTCGAAGTGGTCGCGCGGATAGCCGTTGCCCCAGGAGTTGGACAGGAGGGCGGTAACGGCCCCGGCGTCGCGGGCCCCGCGGAGCGCCTCGTACATGGTGTGCACGGGGTCGAAGTTGGAGAACATGCGGTGGATGAGGCCCTCGGCCACCACCGGTCCGCCGTGGGTGGAGCGCAGCAGCGCCGCGATGACGCGCTCGAACTCCCGGGTCTCGACCTCCCCCCGCTCCAGGGCGTGCACGGGGTTGCCGTCCGCGAGACTGCCGTCGAAGTAGGGGCGCATGACCTCGTAGTAGTGCTCGATGTCGATCCGGTCGGCGCGCAGCCAGGCCTGGATCCCCTCGGCCAGGGGCGGGGTGAGCACGCCGCCCCAGTCGGAGATGACCCCCCGTCGGGTGCCCTTGGTGCGGCTGTCCATCCGATCGCCTCCTTGGCCGTCCGTGTACCGGGACCCCGTCCGGCCTCTCGGACGCCCGAAGGACCGGGCGGGGAACGGTTCTTCCCGTTCCCCGCCCGGTTCAACCACCGCCGTTCCCCGGCCGCGAGGGCCCGGGGCTGTTTCAGAGGGTGAGTCCGGTACCGGCGTCGACACCGGCGCCGGGGATGTCCACGGGCAGGGTGCCGGACGGCTTCACCTGTCCCCCGATCACACGGGCGGCGGCGTTCACCGACACGTCCACGGCGGAGTAGACGGCGAGGAAGCCCTCCACCTCCGGGAAGGCCTCCAGGTCGTAGGGGCCGCCCTGGGAGACGACGACGACGGGGAGGCCCTGGGCGCGGGCGGACTCGACCAGCCCCCGCTGCTCCTGGGAACCGCGTGCGCCGTTGGTGCCGACGACGGCGACGTCCGCGCCGCCGGTCACGACGTCGAGTCCGGCCTCGGTGAGCGCGGAGGAGAGCGCCTCGGAGCCCACGCCCTGCACGCTCACGGCGGTCCCCTCGGCGAGGGGCAGCAGGTCGTCCTCGTTGCGCAGCAGGGTGGCGGAGGCGTCGGCCACGCGCTGGGCTGCCTCGACGTGGGCGGGGTCGTCCACGACGGCGGCCGCGGCCGCCGGGTCGACGGGCTCGGCCTCCAGCACGCCCCGCTTCTCCTTGAGCGTGAGAACCCGCAGCACGGACTCGTCGATGCGCTCCTCGGTGAGGCGGCCCTCCTCGACGGCGGTCCTGATCGCGGCGACGGCGGTGGCGGGGTCCGGCGGCATGAGCAACTGGTCCACGCCCGCCTCCAGGACGCGGACGGCGATCTCGCCGTCGTCGTGCTTTTGGCGCACGCCCTCCATGTTGAGGGCGTCGGTGGTGACCACGCCGTCGTAACCCAGCTCCTCGCGGAGGATGCCGTCGATGAGCGCCGGGGAGAGCGTGGCCGGTTCGGGGTCGTCCCCGCCGTCCAGCTGGGGCATCAGCACGTGCGCGGTCATGATCATGTCCACGTCCGCCTCGACGGCGGCCCGGAACGGGGGCAGGTGCTCGGCCTCCCACTGGTCGCGCGGCAGGTCGATGACGGGAAGGCCGCTGTGGCTGTCGACGTCGGTGTCGCCGTGGCCGGGGAAGTGCTTGACCGCCGAGGCCACGCCGTTCTCGGAGTAGGCGGTCGCCTCGGTGACGGCCATCTCCGAGACCAGGTCGGGGTCGGAGCCGAACGAGCGGATACCGATGACCGGGTTGTTCGGGTCGGTGTTGACGTCGGCGTCGGGCGCGTAGTTGAGGTTGACGCCCAGGGCGGCCAGTTCCGCGGCGGTCGTGGACGCGCGCAGGGTGGCCAGTTCGGGGTCGCCGGTGGCACCGACCGCCATGGCGTCGGGGAAGCGGGTACCGACGGGAAGCCTGGCGACGAGGCCCTGCTCCTGGTCGATGCCGATGAACAGCGGCACGCCCTGGCCCTGTTCGGCGGCGATGTCCTGCACCCCGGCCGACATGGTCGCGATCTGCTCGGTGTCGGTGAGGTTGGCGTCGAAGTAGATGATGCCGCCGGGGCGGTAGGTCTCGATCATGAGGGCGTTGTCGACGGCCGAGGTGCCCTGTGCGGTCAGGACGAGGAGCTGCCCGATCTTGTCGTCCAGGTCCATCTCGGCGAGAAGCTGCGGCGCGAGCACGGGTTCGAAGGGCTCTGCTTCGGCCGACGGCTGGGGTTCGCTGTCCTCCGGCGAGGAACCCACCTCCTCTGTGGAACACGCGGTGGCGATCAGGGCTAGTCCCACGCAGGCCGGGGCCAGAGCGTACGGAACGGGCAGTTTCATGGCGGGTTTCATCTCCGGCGGCTCATGGGGGTTCGCCGCCGGAGACTACCCCTTTCCGGGACCGGCGGAGCCGAGGCTCCACCGGGGGCGTCCGGGGAAGTCCGGCGCGCGGGCGGCCCCGCCCGCGCGCCGGGTGTTCACTCCCACGTGAAGAGGAGGTCCCCCAGGTCGACCCCGCCGTCCGCGACGTCGCCGAGGGCGCCGGGCTGCGCGTCCAGGGCGACCACCGGGACCACCGAGGGTTTGCCGTGGGCCGCGACGCTCCCCGGCGACCAGCGGATGACCGGTGTACCGGCCTCGACCGTGTCGCCCTCGGCGGCGAGGAGCGTGAACCCCTCCCCCGCGAGCTGGACCGTGTCGATCCCCAGGTGGACGAGCACGCCCCGGCGCTGGTCGGGCGAGAGCACGACGAACGCGTGGGGGTGCAGTTTCACGAGGGTCCCGGCGATGGGGGCCACGGCCTCCTGCCGGCCCTCCTGCCCGCCCTCCTGCCCGGGTTCGGGGTGGACGGCGACTCCCGGGCCGACCATGGCCTGGGAGAACACCGGGTCGGGCACCGTGGCGAGGGGAAGTGCGGTTCCGGGCACGGGAGAGAGTACGCGCAGCGCACCGGTCACGTCTGACATGGGGGTTCCCTTCCCTCACGGGGAGAGTTAATCCAGGATGTCGCGGATGTCGTCGGTGAGGGAGTCGGCTTCGGGGCCGACCACGACCTGGACGACGCTGCCCGAGATCAGGACCCCGTGGGCGCCGGACGCCCTCAGGGCGATCTCGTTCACGAGGGAGGGGTCGGTGACCTCGGTGCGCAACCGGGTGATGCAGGCCTCGATCTCCTCGATGTTGCCCGCACCGCCCAGCCCGGCGACGATCGCCGCTGCCTTGTCCGCCATGTGTCCTCCGTGCTCTGCCGTGGGGACGGGTGTGTCCCCGGGATCTGAGGTGAGCTTAGGGGTGGCGCACGCCACACACCAGTGCTTGTGGATGGCGGGTGTCGGGACGGCACCGGGGTTCCGGCGCCGCCCCTCGCCCCCGGGGCGGTCAGCCGGTCTGGGTGACCTTGTTGAGGCCGCGCGGAACGTCCGGGTTGTAGCCCAGGCGCCGGGCGAGGCGCTCGGTGAGCAGCTGCGCGGGCACGATGAGGTTCATCGGGGACACCCACTCGGGGACGTCCGGGACGGGCACGGACAGGTCGCTCGCGGCGGCGAGGGCGTCGCCGCCGCCGAAGCCGAAGACGGGTGCGCCGGCGGAGCTGACGCGCTCGGCGAGGGCGACCGTGCCCTGGAGGGTCGGGCCGGTGGGGGCGGCGATGAGCAGCGCGGGGGTCCGCGGGTCGACGACGGCGATGGGTCCGTGCAGGAGGTCGGCGTAGGAGAGGCCCATCGCGTGGAGGTAGCAGGCCTCCTTGAGCTTCAGCGCGGCCTCCAGCGCCGTGGAGAAGGCCATGCCCCGGCCGGAGATGACCGCTCCCTGCACGGCGACCATCCGCTCGACGATCTCCTCCAGGGCGTCCGCGGGGGCCGCCAGGGTCTCCTCGATGGCGTCGGGCACGCGCGACAGGTCCGCGGGGTCCAGGTCGGCGCCCAGTCCCAGGGCGAGGACCGCGAGGGCGGCCAACTGGGTGTTGTAGGTCTTGGTGGCGGGTACCGCGACCTCGCTCCCGGCACGCGTGACCAGGGCGACGTCGGCCTCCGCGGCCAGGGGGGAGTCCGCGCCGTTGGTGACGCCGACGGTGCGGGCGCCGCAGTCCGCGGCCCAGCGCATCGTCTCGACGATCTCCTCGGTCCTCCCGGACTGGGAGATGGCCACGGCCAGGACGCCGGACAGGTCGATCCTGGCGCCGTAGGTGGTGGCGATGGAGGGTGAGCCGAGCGTCGCGAGGCGTCCCGCGTGCGCCTGGAGGAGGTAGCTGCCGTAGACGGCGGCGTTGTCGGAGGAGCCGCGCGCGATGAACAGCACGTGCTTGGTGGCGCGGCCCAGCGCCTCGACCTCGGGGCGCAGCGGCAGCAGCTCCGCGAAGGTACGGCGCAGCGCCTCCGGCTGCTCGGCGATCTCGGAGCGCATCACGCTCGTCGTGGTGGTGGTCATGCGGAACCTTCCCCTGATGTGACGGGCGGTCCGGGTCCTGGGCCGGGGTCCGCGCTGGACGCTCCGCACCGGGTGGGGCCTCGGCCTGCCGCGATACCGGTTCAAACCGCCTGTCGTTGGGTGGATTGACACGCGGCTGGAGCTATGGTCTAGTCCGGACTATACCAGTCAAGTCCATCGTGGCCCCAAGTCCGCTCCGCGGTCCGGCCACCCGCGCTAAGGTTCTGACGCCAACCCCACCCGCCTACCGAGAAGGCCGCTCGCCATGTCGATCGACCCCAGCAACCCGCTGCCGAAGTACAGCCAACTCCGTGATCTCCTCCTGGACTGGATCACCGCGGCGGGTCTGGGCGTGGACGACATGATCCCCTCCGAGCGGGAGCTCAGCGCGACGTACTCGCTGTCGCGGATGACCGTCCGGCAGACCATCGACCTGCTGGTGGCCGAGGGGCGGCTCTACCGGGTCCCCGGCAAGGGGACCTTCGTCGCCCGGCCCAAGATCGAGATGTCCCTGGTGCTGGCCTCCTTCAGCGAGGACATGCGCGCACGGGGCTTCGAGCCGGGCGCACGCGAGCTGATCCGCCAGGTCATCCCGGCGAGCGGGCACACCGCGCGCATGCTGGACATCGCGCCGGGCACCCTGGTGCACCACATCGAGCGCATGCGCACCGCTGATGACGAACCCATGGCCGTGGAACGCTCCAACATCCCCGCCGCCATGGTCCCGGGTCTGGAGGACTTCGACCTCGCCGAGCGCTCCCTGTACGAAGTGCTGGAAAACGAGTTCGACATCCTGTTGGATTCCGGGGAACAGACCATCGAGGCCGGGATCTGCGACTCGGCCGACTCCCGGCTCCTTGGCCTGCCTGCTGGAAGCCCGGTGCTGGTGATGCAGCGCCGCAGCTTCACGAAGGGACAGTGCGTTGAACTGGCACTGTCCACCTACCGTGCCGACCGCTACCAGCTGCACTCCCGCCTGGACCCGCGGCGGCACGGCGACTGACGCCCTGCGCCCAAGAGGCGCGTGTCCGAGGGAGGACCCCCCACCATGAGTTCGGACCAGACCCCCGCACCAGCCGCCCCGTCGGGCGGCGTGCGGACCCGCAAGACCGGTTCTTCGGTCCTTGCGGTCTTCCAGCGGCTCGGCCGCAGCCTGATGATGCCCATCGCGGTCCTGCCCGCCGCCGCCATCCTCCTCCGGCTGGGCCAGCCCGACCTGCTCGGCGCCGACGGCCTCGCCGGGCTCCAGGGCATGGGGTGGATGGTCCCCGTCGCCGGGGCCATCGGCACCGCGGGCGACGCGGTGTTCCAGGCCCTGCCCCTCCTCTTCGCCGTGGGCGTCGCGATCGGCTTCGCCAAGCGCGCGGACGGTTCCACGGCCCTGGCGGCGGTGGTCGGCTACCTGGTGTTCGACCGGGTCGCCACGTGGACGATGGTCACCTTCGACGGCCCCACCGGTGATCTGGGCTCACGGCTGGTCACGTACCCGCTGCCGGTCGATCCGGTGACGAGGGAACCGCTGACCGACCCGGACTCGGTCGCCGGGGTCGGCGAGATGATCAACCACGCGGTCAAGAACCCCACCGACGTCCTGGGCGGCATCGCCATCGGCCTGATCGCGGCCGTGCTGTGGCAGCGCTACCACCGGATCAAGCTGCCGACCTGGCTCGGCTTCTTCGGCGGACGCCGCTTCGTCCCGATCGTCACGGCGCTGGCCGGCCTGTTCCTGGGCGTGGCGCTGGGTCTGCTCTGGCCGGTCGTCGGCGGGTGGATCCAGAACCTCGGCGAGAGCATCGTCGGTGCGGGCGCCCTGGGCGCCGGCATCTACGGCGTCGTCAACCGCGTCCTGCTCCCCCTGGGCCTGCACCACGTGGTGAACTCGTTCATCTGGTTCGTGTCGGGCACCTACGAGGGCCCCGACGGGATCGTCCAGGGCGAGATCACGCGGTACTTCGCCGGGGACCCCGACGCCGGCGGCCTTCTGTCCGGGTTCTTCCCCGTCCTCATGTTCGGCCTGCCCGGGGCGGCGCTCGCCATGTGGCTGGCCGCGCACAAGGAGCGCAGGGCCCAGATCGGGTCGATCATGATCCCGGCGGCGCTGACCGCGTTCGCCACGGGGATCACCGAACCCGTCGAGTTCGCCTTCATCTTCGTCGCCCCCGCCCTGTTCGTGGTGCACATCGTCCTGACCGGCCTCTCGATGGCGATCCTCAACGCGCTGGACACGCAACTGGGCTTCGGCTTCTCCGCGGGACTCATCGACATGCTGTTGAACGCGTCCAAGGACAACACCGAGGGCCTGGGACTGATCCTGTTGATCGGGTTGGTGTACTTCGCGGCGTACTTCGGGATCTTCTACGTCCTGATCACGCGCTTCAACCTGCCCACGCCCGGGCGTGAGTTGGACCCGGAGGAGAACGTGGCGGCGCACACCGTGCCGGGCGCCGCGGACGGAGCCCCGGAGACCGGGCCGGACGGGCCTCCCCGCAGGAGGTCCGACACGTCCGGCTGATTCCGTCCCGGTTCTTCCGTTCCCCGCAGGTCGCCCGACCGCCTCCGGCTCCGGAGTAAGGAAGGAACATTCCCCGAGGAGGCGGAGCGATGAACCCCGAAACCCCCAGAAACGCCCCCTGGAGCCGTCCGCTGGTGCTGTGGCCGGTCACCGGGCTCGTCCTGGTCCTGTTCGCGGCAGGCCTGTGGGCCTTCCAGCCGTGGCGGCTGTTCACCTCGCAAACGGTGGAGGAGGCGCCTCCCGCGGCCCTCGTTCCGGCCGAGCCGGACGCTTCGGACGGAGCGGGGGCCACGACGGCCGAGGCGGGCGAACCGGTGGAGGAGACCGAGCCCGTGGTGCTCGCCGAGGGCGAGTTCCTCACCCAGGAGCACGAGACCACGGGTACGGTCTCCGTGCTGGAGCTGCCCGACGGGTCGCGCCACGTCCGTCTGACCGACCTGGCCACCAGTGACGGGCCCGACCTGTACGTGTGGATCACCGACCAGGAGGCGGGCGGGGACTGGGGCAAGTACCGTGACGGCCGCTACGCGGACCTGGGCGACCTGAAGGGGACCCGCGGTTCGGCCAACTACGAGATCCCCGACGACGTCGACCTCGACGGGATGACCAGCGTGGTCATCTGGTGCAACCGGTTCTCGGTGGCCTTCGGCTCGGCGCCCGTGAGCCTGTAGACCGGCGTTTGGCGAAGACCCGTGGCCGGGACACCGTACCGGCCACGGGTGTCGTCGTTCCCAGGAACCCAGCGGGGGCCGCACCTCGACGAGGCGGTGGCCGGGCCGCCCCGCCCGCGAGGGGCTCCGTGCCGCGGGGAGGGAACGGCGGGTCGCGGATGCCCGACACCGGCCCCGGGCAGGACCGGCTGACCGGCCCGGGAGAGCACGAACGCGTGCGGGCGCGCCCCCGAGGGGGGGCGCCCGCACGCGTGTCGGCGGCCGGAGCCTACTGGGCGACCGCCGGGTCGCCGTGGCACTTCTTGTACTTCTTGCCGGAGCCGCACGGGCAGGGGGCGTTGCGCGCCGTGCCGGCGAACTCGTCGACCGTCTCGCTGTGCCGCTCGACGGTGCCGTCCTCGCTGGGCGCGGAGTACTGGAGCCTGTTCGGCTGGCCCTCACCGAAGCCGGGGACGACCACGTCCTCGGCCGGCTCCGCCTCGTCGGCGGGCGCGGCCGCGTCGGCGGCCTCCTCGTCCTCCTCCACCGCGGTCGCGACGGCCGTCGCGCCGGTGGCTCCGCCCACGCCGGCCGCGGTCTTCGCCGCGGCGGTGGCGCTGAGGGTCGGCTCCTCCTTCTTGCGCACCTGGACCTCGACGTTGAACAGGTAGCCGACGGCCTCTTCCTTGATGGCCTCCAGCATCTGCTGGAACATGTCGAAGCCCTCGCGCTGGAACTCGATCAGCGGGTTGCGCTGCGCCATCGCGCGGAGACCGATGCCCTCCTGGAGGTAGTCCATCTCGTAGAGGTGCTCACGCCACTTGCGGTCCATGACCTGGAGCAGGACCCTGCGCTCGACCTCGCGCATGGCCTCCTCGCCGAGCTCGGTCTCCCGGGTCTCGTAGGCGGCCTTGGCGTCCTCGACCACGCGGTCGGCGATCATCTCACCGGTCAGCGTGTGAAGCTCGCCGTTCTCCTCGACGAACTCGTCGACGGTGAAGCTGATCGGGTAGACCTGCTTGAACGCGCGCCAGAGCTTGTCCAGGTCCCACTCGTCGGGGTCGCCCTGGGCGGTCTCCTCGACCACGTAGCCCCGCAGGACCTCCTCCAGCATGGCGATGACCTGGTCGCGCAGGTCCTGGCCCTCCAGGACCTTGCGGCGCTCGGCGTAGATGACCTTGCGCTGCCGGTTGAGGACCTCGTCGTACTTGAGGACGTTCTTGCGGATCTCGAAGTTCTGCGTCTCGACCTGGCCCTGCGCCGAGGCGATGGCCTTGCTGACCATGCCGGACTCGATGGGCTGGTCGTCGGGGATGTTCAGCTGGTTCATGAACACCTCCAGACGGCTGCTGTTGAACAGTCGCAGCAGATCGTCCTGGAGGGACAGGTAGAAGCGGGAGATGCCCGGGTCGCCCTGGCGGCCGGAGCGTCCGCGCAGCTGGTTGTCGATGCGCCGCGACTCGTGCCGCTCGGTTCCGAGCACGTACAGGCCGCCGGCCTCGACGACCTTCTCGTGCTCCTCCTCGTAGGCGGACTGGGCCTTCTCCAGTGCCTCGGGCCAGGCCGCCTCGTACTCCTCCGGGGTCTCCAGCGGGCTCAGCCCGCGCGCCTGGAGCTCCTCGTCGGCGAGGAAGTCGGGGTTCCCGCCCAGCATGATGTCGGTACCGCGACCGGCCATGTTGGTGGCGACGGTGACCCCGCCGAGCTTGCCCGCGCGGGCGATGATCGACGCCTCACGGGCGTGGTTCTTCGCGTTGAGGACCTCGTGAGGGACGCCCTCGCGCTTGAGCATCCGCGACAGCAGCTCGGACTTCTCGACGCTGGTGGTGCCGACCAGGACCGGCTGCCCGGCCTCGTGGCGCTCGGCGATGTCCTCGGCGACCGCCTGGAACTTGCCGTCCTCGTGCTTGTAGACGACGTCCTTGACGTCCTCGCGCACCATCGGCTTGTTGGTGGGGATGGGCACCACGCCGACGTTGTAGGTCTGGGTGAACTCCGCCGCCTCGGTCTGGGCGGTACCGGTCATACCGGCGAGCTTCTCGTAGAGGCGGAAGTAGTTCTGGAGGGTGACCTTGGCGAGAGTCTGGTTCTCGTCCTTGATCTTGACGCGCTCCTTGGCCTCGATGGCCTGGTGCATGCCCTCGTTGTAGCGGCGCCCGGCGAGGACGCGGCCGGTGAACTCGTCGACGATGAGGACCTCACCGTCCTTGACGATGTACTCCTTGTCCCGCTTGTACAGCTCCTTCGCCTTGAGCGAGTTGTTGAGGAAGCTGATGAGCGGGGTGTTGACCGCCTCGTAGAGGTTGTCGATGCCGAGGTAGTCCTCGACCTTGGCCACGCCCGCCTCGGTGATGCCGACGGTGCGCTTCTTCTCGTCGACCTCGTAGTCGGTCTCGCGCTTGAGGCGCGGGGCGATCTTGGCGAACTCCGCGTACCAGCGGGAGTTCTGCTCCGAGGGGCCGCTGATGATCAGCGGAGTACGGGCCTCGTCGATGAGGATGGAGTCGACCTCGTCGACCAGGGCGAAGTAGTGCTCGCGCTGGACGGTGTCCTTGAGCGAGAGCGCCATGTTGTCGCGCAGGTAGTCGAAGCCGAACTCGTTGTTCGTCCCGTAGGTGATGTCGGCCTTGTAGGCCTCGCGCCGGTCCGCGGCGCTCATCTGGGGGCTGATGACGGCGACCTCGAGGCCGAGGAAGTGGAAGATGCGACCGAGGTTCTGGGCGTCGCGCCGGGCCAGGTAGTCGTTGGTCGTGATGACGTGGGCGCCCTTGCCCGCGAGAGCGTTGAGGTAGACCGCGAGGCTACCGGTCAGGGTCTTGCCCTCACCGGTCTTCATCTCGGCGATGTTGCCGAGGTGGAGTGCGGCGCCGCCCATGATCTGGACGTCGAAGGGACGCTGTCCCAGGGTGCGCTTGGCTGCCTCGCGGACGGTCGCGAACGCCTCTGGGAGCAGGTCGTCCAGAGACTCGCCGTCCTCGTAGCGGTCCTTGTACTCCTGGGTCAGGTCGCGCAGTTCCTCGTCGGTGAGCTCGACGTAGTCGTCCTCAAGGGAGTTGACCTGGTCCTTGAGCTTGTTCAGCCGGCGCAGGATCTTTCCCTCACCCGCGCGCAGGAGCTTGTTGAGTATCCCTGGCACTTCCTATGCGCTCCTCGCAGATCGCGGTTTGCTCCACGCACGTGGAGATCAGATCCAGGCCCGCCTGAACGCTTTCCCGTGGCCGCGGAGGGCGGCGGGGGTTCCTGGGCCCTCGGGCCTACATCCTAGAGGACCCGAACTATACGCCCGCCCCCTCGGGGAAGGGCCGCTCGCACGCCTTTCCCCCTGGGGAACGGATGAAACGCCCCCGAATGTTCCCGCACGTCACCACTGGTCCGGGGGAACCGCCGACACCGCGCCCGGCCCGGGGCAGCAGGGGCGGGCCCCATCGTGTTCTGGGGTTTTTCCGTCCGCGCGCCCGGGTTCCGTCCCACACGACCGCCCGTCAAAGGCGAAGTCGACCGGGGACGGCATTTTCTCACCCTTTTCACACGATTCGCGAGACCCCGGCCCACTCCCGGGTACGCCATTCGTAGAAGGCCGCGCCGTGGCCCCGGACCACGGCCCGTCCGACGCGAACGCGATCCAGGGAGCGACCATGCGGGGAAGCAAGCGAGAGCGCACCACGGGGGCGGCCGGGGAGCGGACGACCCGGCCCACGGCCTCACCGCGGAGCCCGGTCGAGGTACTGGACGACCTGATCGCCCGGAGGCGCCACCCGACGTCGGACCCGAGCGACTCGGCGGACCCCGGCCTGGCCTGGGAGCACCACCGCCCCACCGACGAGCAATTGCTGCGGCACGGCCGCATACGCGGGTTCCAGCGCCAGGGCGGCAGCCTGGCCCCGACCAACGAGCACCGGGGGCGCGCGGTCTCCTGGGTGGCCGTGGTCCTCGCCTGCACCGGGTTCGCGCTGGGCGGCCTCGGCGTCGCGCTGGGGATGTCCGTGATCCTCCTGGCGGTCGGAGGGCTGCTGCTGGCCGTGGCGGCGGTCGTGGCCGTCCGCTACGACCTTCTGAGCGACGTGGTGCTGGACTCACCCCGTGTGGAGCCGGAGGAGCCGCACGACACTCCGCTGCGCCGCCTCCGGAAGGACCATTCCGTGACCTCCTGACCGGGTACCGGGGACGCACACGGCCGCGGGGGGGGCGGCCCCCCCCCCCCCCCCGGGCCGGGGGGGGGGGGGGGGCGGGGCCCCCCAGCCCGGGGGGGGCGGGGGCGCGGGCGGGGCGGCCGGGGGGC
>NZ_JBHXQY010000070.1:32040-34318 GCF_042716955.1 Nocardiopsis sp. NPDC058631
CCGGCGCTCTTGCCGATGACCACGAGGGCTCGGCTGGCGGGGGGGGGGGGGGGGCGGGGGGGGGGGGGGGCCCCCCCCCCCCCCCCCCCGCGGCGGCGCTGTCGGTGGTGCCGGCCGGTCACCCTGTCCGGGGTCCGGGCGGTGCCCGGTCCGGCGCGAACGGGGCGCCGCGGCCCTTTCGGGCCACTCCCTAGTCGACCAGCCGGAGGACCCCGTAGTCGAAGCCCTTGCGGCGGTAGACGACGCTCGGCGTGTCCTTGACCTCGTCGTGGAAGAGGTAGAAGTCGTGGCCGACGAGCTCCATCTCCATCAGGGCCTGGTCGATGCTCATCGGCTTGGCCTGGTGGAACTTCTCCCGAACGACGAGGGGAGCCTCTCCCTGGGTGTCGAGCTCGACGAACTCGTCGGCGAACTTGCCGTCCAGCTCGACGCCGTCGATCTCCTCCCCTCCGCGACGCTGGGTGGGGGGTGCCTGCGTCGCGGTGGCTGTGGCTGAGGGCAGGTCTCCGGGAAGGCCGGCGGTCGCCGCCGCGACGGAGACGGGAGTGTGGTTTCCGCGGTGGACCTTGCGGCGGTCCGCGGACTTGCGAAGACGAGCCTCGATCTTGTCGATCGCGAGGTCGAGGGCTCCGTACCGGTCGGAGGCCGCGGCCTCGCTCCGGATGACCGGACCGTTGGAGTGGATGGTCAGCTCAACCCTCTCGCTCACGTCGGCGAGCTTGGGGTTGCGCTCCTGGGACACCTCCACATCGACGGTCATCCCCTTGCGCTCCCACTTGGAGAGCCTGTCGAGCTTGTTCTCGACGTGCTGTCGGAACTTGTCGCTCACACCGGTGCGTCGACCCTTGACGATGATGTCCATAGGACCCCCTTCATCGCGTGGCCGCCGTGAAGGCGACGGCCAGGCTGGCTCTGCATCCCTCCCGCCGTCGGGCGGAGGGGTGTTGCGCGCTTAGCCCCCTTCCGCTGGTGACCCGTCTCTGTGCGGATCACGTCTCGCTTGGAAGTGCGTATACCCAACAGAGGCACGGTCATCCCACGCCACAGGGACGTCTTTGGCCGGGTCCCCCGAACGGGAGGACGGGGCTTTTGCCGTGCGTACGGCACGCCGTTCGTGGCACGGGGAGGAGCACCGGGAGGCGGGGGCCGAGAGGGATCGGTGTGCCGAACGGCAGGGGGAGGCCGCGCACGGGGGAGGTGGTGCCCCCGAGAGTCCGCCGGTGAAGGCGAACCCCCGGGGTATGGCATGCCACCCGTCCGTCCGACCTGGTCTTCGTCCCCACATCCGCCTGCTGAGAGTGTCGCCGCTCTTAGACGCGACTACTGCTCTTCTCCCTGTCATGAGGGACATCTGGACCCTCCGCGGGGCAGGGCTTACCTCTAAGGCGCACCGTGATCGGTCGACGAAAAGTCGCCTTACGTGGGCCGTTTCGCCTGCGCCTGGCATCGGCTTGCCGAAGGAGCGCCCCGGTGTTCCCAGGGGCTCTGAATCTCCGGCGCAACCACGGACCCGGACGGGTGCCATACGGTGACCGTAACCTGTCCTGGCGAGGATGTCAGGTAGCGGCCACTCACCCAACACACTGGCAACCGCCGCAAAGCCTTACATACGTGGACTTTTCGCCTGTTCGCGGGGGTTCGTAAAACCTTCTTTCCCGCCCGGTTCAAAACCCCTCCCGGCTCTCGGGGAGGCGCTCGGCGAGGACCACCGCGCCCGCCACCCGGACCCCTGCCGCCCTCAGCGCACGGGTCGCCTCGGCCGCCGTCGCGCCCGTGGTGAGTACGTCGTCCACGATGACCGCCGGGCCCCCTCCGCGTCCGCGCGGCGGGAGCTCCGCGACCAGGGTGCCGACCCGGTTGGCGAGCCTCCCGGCGCGCCCCAGACCGGCCTGGCGCCTCGGCCTGCCCCGGTAGCGCAGGAGCGGCAGCACGGTCCCCGCCGCCGGGCCGCCCGCGCCGGCCAGGCAGGCGCGCGCCAGCCGGGTGACGGGGGCGTGCGGGTCGCGAGGCGGCCCGCGCCCGGGCACGGGGACCAGCAGCGTGTCCGGCCCGACCAGTCCCGACGCGGCGTAGGCGGCCGACAGGCGACCGCCCAGGACCGCGGCCAGGGAGTCGGCCCTGCCCTCCTTGTAGGCGAGCAGCACCCGGCGGTGGATCCCGTCGTAGGGCCCCGCCGCCCAGGAGATGCTGTTGGCTATTTCGGGGTCCTGATCACGTCGCCCCGTCGAGCTGTTGCTCGGCGGGGCGAAGCGCTGCGAAGTGACTGATGCGGGTACGA
>NZ_JBHXQY010000071.1:0-33649 GCF_042716955.1 Nocardiopsis sp. NPDC058631
GCGCCCGGGGCTCGCGTTCGAGCAGTTCGGTGACGAAACCGAGAACGGCCTTCTTGGGGCCCTTGATGATGGTGGGGACGCCCATGACGACGGCGCCACGGACCAGGAACGGGGCCAGGAGGTCGGGAACCGCCTCGTCCGCCCAGTTCAGCCCCTCGCCCAGTCCCACGTCCATCGCCGCGTACATCCCCTCGCCCGCGGCCGTCGTCGCCGCCACGTTCGCCAGGCCCAGCCGGCGCTGGAACGGCGACCTGCTGATCCGCCAGCCGATCACCGCGGTCCGCTCCAGGGTCACCGTCCTGCGCACCGCCATGCCCTGGCGGAGCACCAGGTAGCGCGGGTGCAGCCCGTGGCCCAGACTCCGGTAGGAGCCGACCGCGAACCAGAACGCCACCGCACCGAACAGCACCGCGGCCACCGCCCAGCCCCAGCTCGGGGCGTTCTCCAGCGCCCGGACGGTCAGCGGCACGGGCACGATGTACTCCTCGGCCCCGCGCGCGGCCTCCCACCACGCCTCGGACGCGAGCGTGTGCAGCCAGGCCATGGCACCCGCCAGCACCAGCGCCACCACCGTGGCGTACCCCGCGCGGGTGAGCCGGCGGCGCAGCGCAGCACGGGGGTGGGCGGCCAGGGGTGCGTCCAGGGGCGACTCCCGCGTCCGCATCAGGTCGGCGGCCAGCCCGCGTGCCAGCTCCCGCGGCATGGCCGGTGACAGGCGGCTCTTGGCCTTGGCCGCCTCGTCGTCGGCGGAGCCCAGGCCCGTCGCGACCGCCCGCACGTCCGCGCCGCCCGTGGACCGCAGCAGGAACGGCTCGTGCAGGGTCACACCGTTGAGGCGGCGCCCCTCCACCGACAGCGACACGCTGGTGAGCAGGCCGCGGCGCAGACGCACGGTGCCGTCGGCCTCCCGCGTGAGCCGGTAGCCCCACCACGTCTCCACCGCCACGGCGGTCACGACGATCACTCCGGAGATCAACAGTCCCAGCAGGGCCAGGGGCACCACGAGCAGGATCTGGCCCACGACGAAGGAGGCCATCTCCTCGCCGCTGGGCAGGTTCGCCCGGTCGGAGATCCACCGCCAGGGCGCACCGTTGGCCTGGGCGTTCGCCCCCAGGAGAGTGGCGATGACACCGACGCTGACGCCCACCGTCGCCGGGGTCGCGGGGGCGAAGGCGAACCAGCGCCGGTCGAGCCGGGCCAGTTCGACCTCGATCTCCCCGTCCTCCGCCGCGGGGGTCCCGTCGTCGTCGGGGGTGCTTCCGACGTGCCGGGGGGCACCCCGGTACAGGAGTTCGCGGCGCAGCGACTCGCCCTGCTCGGCGGTGACGTAGAGCAGTTGGAACTGCTCGGTGCCCGCCGTGACCTTCTCACCGGTGCCGACCGTCACCGAGCACAGGCCGAGGACCCGCGTGTAGACGGGTGCCGCGACGTCCACGCTGCGCACGCGCTCGCGGGGGACGGAGCGGTACGCCTTGGCGATGACGCCCGAGCGCATCTCGACGCGCTCGTCGGTGACCCGGTAGCGGGTCGCCCGCAGTCCCAGGAGGTCGAGGTAGGTGAAGAACGCGAACGCGGCGACCGCCCCGCCGAACACGGCGAGGCCCCACAGGCCCTGCCCCACGACCACCAGGATCACGATGGCGACGATCGCGGCGGGGAACAGGAGCAGGCCCAGGACGAGGGCGTTCGCCCACACGCTGAGCGGGTGCAGCCCCCGCCAGCCCTCCGGGTCGGGTTCGTGCCGGGTCCGCGCGCCCCCGGCTCCGGTGGGGGCGTCCTCTCCGCCGGCCCGCGGCGGGGCGGGTGTGCCGTCGTCGGCCGGGACGTCCACGGGCTCGGACGCGGTTCCCGCCGTGTCCTCCCAGGGGGCCGGCCGGTGTTCGTCGGGGGTGCTCATGTCGCGTCTCCGGGGGTCGCCTGGGTGGTCTCGGTGAGTCGTTGCGCCACCTCGGTCGCCTGGGCGTGGTCCAGTCCCGCGATCTCGATCGGTCCGGCCGCCGACGCGGTGGTCACGGTGATGCTGGACAGGCCGAACATCCGCTGGAGGGGGCCGCGGGCGGTGTCCACGGTCTGGATGCGCGACATCGGCGCGACGCGCCACTCCTGCCAGATCCACCCGCTGGAGGTGTAGACGGCGGTGTCGGTGACCTCCCACCGGTGGACGCGGTAGCGCCACTGCGGCATGAGGAAGGTGATCAGCAACCCGATCCCCCCGACCGCGGCGGCGGAGAGCAGGAACCAGGTGCGCGGAGGCTCCCAGATGATCGCGGGAACCACGAGGACCGCGGTGAGGACGACGGTCACGGCCAGTGACCGTGTCGCCCACCACAGGATCGCCCGTCGGTCCACGCGGTGGTGGGGCGGGCGCAGGCGTGGGGCGTCTGTGCTCATCGCGTCCATGACTCCTCTCGTCGGGGCCCTGAGGGCCGTTCACTATTAAAAGTGATATCACAATGCTATGCTCACGTCATCACCTTGAAGAGAACGGAAGAGTGAGATGGCCCCAACCAGTCAGCCCGCCGTCCCGGCGCCCCAGTACCGTGAGCACGCCGCGAGGAGCCGCGACGGCATCCTGTTCGCCCTGATCAGCGTCGTGCTGGTCCTGATCGGGGCAGGTATGGCCCTGTCGCCGCTCCTCGGACTGCCCGGCCCGCTGATCGCGGTCGGCATCGTCGTCGGCCTGGTCGGTCTCGGACTCTCGTTCGGGCTGACGATGGTCGCGCCCAACGAGGCCCAGGTCGTCCAGTTGTTCGGCCGCTACGTCGGCAGCATCCGCACCGACGGACTGCGCTGGGTCAACCCCTTCACCCTGCGCAAAGGGGTCTCCACCCGTATCCGCAACCACGAGACCTCCGTCATGAAGGTCAACGACGCCTCCGGCAGCCCCATCGAGATCGCCGCCGTCATCGTCTGGCAGGTCGACGACACCGCGAGGGCCTCCTTCGAGGTGGACGACTTCGTCGAGTTCGTCTCCATCCAGACCGAGGCGGCGGTCCGCCACATCGCGGGAAACTACCCCTACGACTCCTACGACACCGACACCAGCCGGTCCCTGCGCGGCAGCGCGGACCTCATCACGGAGGAGCTCTCCACGGAGGTCGGTGAGCGGGTCGAGGCCGCGGGCGTCAAGATCGTGGAGTCCCGGTTCACCCACCTGGCCTACGCGTCGGAGATCGCCCAGGCGATGCTCCAGCGCCAGCAGGCCAGTGCGCTGATCGCCGCCCGCCAGGAGATCGTCGAGGGCGCCGTCGGCATGGTGGACCGTGCGCTCACCCGCCTGTCGGCGGAGAATGTGGTCGAACTCGACGAGGAGCGCAAGGCCGCCATGGTCAGCAACCTGCTCGTGGTGCTGTGCTCCGACCGTCCTGCCAGCCCTGTCGTCAACACCGGGACCCTGTACCAGTAACCCGGGTGAGGTGGCCGTGCCCGATCGTAAGAAGGTGCTGCTGCGGCTCGACCCCGCCGTCCACGACGCGCTCGCGCGGTGGGCCGGGCAGGAGCTGCGGAGCACCAACGCACAGATCGAGTTCCTCCTGCGTCGGGCGTTGGACGACGCGGGGCGGATGCCGAAGGAGGCCGGGGCCCTCCCCCGCCGTGGCAGACCGCGCAGGTCCGGTCCGGAGGAGGCCGATGCCGGGGCGCAGCCCCGGAGCGAGGGCTCCCCGGATCCGGCCGAGGAGTGACACCCCCCGCGTACGGCGGCGCCGGCCACCCCCGGGTGGCCGGCGCCGTTCGCTGTGTACCGTCAGTCCTCGGCCGCGGGTTCCTCGGGGCCGCCGATGCTCGCGCGCCAGTCGCCGTCGAGCCTGAGCAGCCACTGCGGGACGATGCGGACCGGGAACGGTGCGCCGGTCTCGAAGACCTCCTCCCCGAAGGTGGCGGAGACCTCGGTGTACTCGCCGTCCGCCAACCGCAGCTCGATGATGCTCGCCTTGTCACGGTCGGGCGTGATGACCCAGTACGAGGGGATGCCGAACTCCGCGTACTCGCGGCGCTTGGTGTGGTGGTCGCGGAAGACGCTCTCGGGGGAGACGACCTCGACAGCCAACACCGGAGGCCTTGTCGTGTAGGGCATCTGGAAGTCCTCGTTCCGAATCACGGCCACGTCCGGTATCCGGTGCCGTGTCCGTTCCGGGTCGAGGGTCACCCCTGGACCGTCCATCACGAGCATTCCGACGGGGGCGGCGTAGCTCAGGTGCGCGGTGAGGCGCCCGGTAGTCAGCGTGTGCAGGCTGGAGGGTGCGGGAGACACGTCAAGCCGCCCGTCGACCAGCTCGTAGCGCCGCCCGTCGTCCGGCGTGTGCCGTAGGTCGTCCACGGTGAGCGGCCCCGGCCCGAGGTGGGTCTTGCCGATAGTCATAACAGCCATCATGCCTCCTCATATGCATGAGGACCAGGATCATGGAGGAAGGGGCGGGTATGGGCCGGAACCCCGAAACCCGTGAATAACCGCCACCCTCCCTCAACTTCGGTGGTCGGCCGTAACCCCGGAGCGGGAAGCCCCCGCCCCCGGACAGCGCCGCTAACCGAGGGCGGAGGCGGCCGCCCGGCCCGCGATGCGGCCGGAGAAGAGGCAGCCGCCCAGGAACGTGCCCTCCAGGGCCCGGTAGCCGTGCACACCCCCGCCGCCGAACCCGGCGACCTCGCCGGCCGCGTACAGGCCCGGGAACGGCGTGCCGTCCGCCCGCAGCACCCGCGAGTCCAGGTCGGTGTGCAGACCGCCGAGCGTCTTGCGGGTGAGGATGTGCAGGCGCACCGCGATCAGCGGACCGGCCTTGGGGTCCAGGATCTGGTGCGGGGCGGCCACGCGGGCCAGCCTGTCGCCCCGGTAGGTGCGCGCCGAGTGGATGCTCATGACCTGCAGGTCCTTGGTGAAGGTGTTGGCCATCTCTCGATCGCGCGCCACCACCTCGCGGGTGACGGTGTCGGCGTCGAGCACCCCGTCCCCGGCGACCTCCTGCATCCTGCGGATGAGCGCGGGCAGCTTGTCGGCGACGACGAAGTCCGCGCCCTTCTCCTTGAACGCCTCCACCGGTCCCGGCGCGCCGGGGAGCACCCGCTTCAGGACGAGCTTGAGGTCCTTGCCGGTCAGGTCGGGGTTCTGCTCCGAGCCCGACAGGCCGAACTCCTTCTCGATGATCTTCTGGGAGAGCACGAACCACGTGTAGTCGTGGCCGCTGCGCATGATGTGGTCCAGGGTGCCCAGGGTGTCGAACCCGGGGAAATAGGGCGCGGGCAGCCGTTTGCCGGCCGCGTCCAGCCACAGCGACGAGGGGCCCGGCAGGATGCGGATCCCGTGTCCGGCCCAGATCGGGTCCCAGTTCTGGATGCCCTCGGTGTAGTGCCACATGCGGTCCGGGTTGATGATCTGCCCGCCGGCCCGCTCGGTGATGCCGAGCATGCGCCCGTCCACGTGCTCGGGCACGCCCGACAGCATGTGCTTCGGGGGGGTGCCCAGGCGCTCGGGCCAGCTCTTGCGGACCAGGTCGTGGTTGGCGCCGATCCCACCGGAGGTGACGACGACCGCCTGCGCGGACACCTCGAAGTCGCCGACCACGTCACGGTTGCTGGCCTGGCCGCGCGCGATGTCGCTGGGGGCCAGGACGGCGCCGCGCACCCCGGTGACGGTGCCGTCGGTCACCACCAGCTCGTCCACCCGGTGCCGGAAGCGCAGCGAGACCAGGCCCCGTTCGGCCGCCGCGCGCACCCGGCGCTCGAAGGGTGCGAGCACGCCCGGACCGGTGCCCCAGGTGATGTGGAAGCGGGGCACGGAGTTCCCGTGCCCGTCGGCCAGGTAGCCGCCGCGCTCGGCCCAGCCCACGATGGGGAAGAACCGCAGCCCCTGAGCGTGCAGCCAGGAGCGCTTCTCCCCGGCGGCGAAGTCCACGTAGGCCTCGGCCCACCTGCGGGGCCACTCGTCCTCGGGGCGGTCGAAGGCGGCGGTGCCCGCCCAGTCCTGGAGGGCGAGCTCGCGGGAGTCCCTGACGCCCATGCGCCGCTGCTCGGGGGAGTCCACGAGGAACAGCCCTCCGAAGGACCAGAACGCCTGGCCGCCCAGGGACTGCTCGGGCTCCTGGTCGAGCAGGACCACCTTCTTTCCCGCGTCGGCCAGTTCGGCGGCCGCGACCAGCCCCGCCAGCCCGGCTCCGACGACGATCGCGTCGGCTTGGTCGGCTCCGCTGCTCATCTGGTTCCTTCCCCTCGGGTGGTCCGCGCCCGGAGGGCGGGCACGGCGTACACGATGGTGACGACTGTGCCCCGCCGGGCCCCGACCGACAAGAGTCCCGTGTGTTGTGCGCCACATCGTTTGTCACCCTGTGACAAACAGGGGCTTGCCGCGGTGCCGCACCCGATCGCCCCCGGGTACGGCGGCGCAGCGGACCGGCGGGCTCGGTTCCCGCGGTGTCAGGCGCCGAACCGCACCAGGGACCGGCCGCCCCGGCCCCGGCGCATGCGCTCGAAGGCCTCGGGCACCCCCTCCAGGGAGATCTCGTCGGTGACCATCGCGGCGAGCTTGAGCTCCCCGGAGCGCACGTGTTCGGCGATCAGCGGGATGTCGCGCTCGGGGTCGCTGGAGCCGTAGACGCATCCGCGCAGGGTGCGCCCCTGGTGGAACAGCTCCAAGGCGTTGAACGACACCTCGTCGTCCTGCGCGCCCACACCCACCACCGTGACCGTGCCGCCGCGCCGTGTCGCGTCCCACGCCGAGCGCACCACCCGTGCGGAGCCCACCACCTCGAACGCGTGGTCCGCTCCGCGGCGCCCTGTCAGCCCGCGCACGGCCCGGGTCAGCTTCTCGTCGGCGACCAGGAAGTCGGTCGCTCCCAGCGACCGGGCCAACTCCTCCTTGTCGGGGGAGACGTCCACGGCGATCACCGGGTCGGCCCCGGCCAGGCGGGCGGCCTGCACCACCGAGAGCCCGACACCTCCCAGCCCGAGGACCACGGCCGACTGCCCCGCGCGCACGGAGGCGGAGTTGTTGACGGCGCCCCAGCCGGTGAGCACCGCGCACCCCAGCACGGCGGCGACCGCGGGATCGATCCCGTCGGGCAGCGCAACGACGGCGCGGGCGGGGACGACGGTGGCCTCGGCGAAGGCTCCGCAGCCCAGCCCCGGGTGGACGGGGGTGCCGTCGGTCAGCTCGGCGTACGGGTGGGCCGTCGCGTCGAGGGCGTGCTCGCACAGGTGGGGCTCGCCCTGGAGGCAGAACCAGCACTCCCGGCAGGAGGGGGCCCAGTTGAGGATGACGTACTGGCCGGGCACGACGCCGGTGACGCCCTCACCCACGGCCTCCACGGTTCCGGCGCCCTCGTGACCGAGGACCGCCGGCCACTTCTGCGCCAGGGTCCCGTTGGACAGGGACAGGTCGGAGTGGCACACGCCCGCGGCGGCGATGCGCACCCGGACCTGGCCGGGACCGGGGTCGGGAAGGACCAGGTCGCGGATCTCGGGGGGTGCGCCCAGTGCGGAGAAGACGGCGGCCTTGACGGTCGTACTCATGGGAGGAACTCCAATCGAGGATTGCCGCGACAGTAGCAATACCGACCGGTCGGTCCAATCCCTGGGGCGCGTGTTGGGCACCTCCGGGGCGTCGGCGCGCACCCGGTCGGCCCGGCAGGGGCCGCCCCCGCCCCGGCCTGACCCCTCCTTTGCCTCCCGTGGGCAGCGTCTTGCCAGGTGGGAGTGATGATGGGAGGCAGAGGGAGGGATCATGGTCAATCCGGTTTGGGTGGGAACCCTGATGTTCGGACGGGTGCCGATCGGCATTCGCCTCTACAGCGCCCGCGAGCGCAGGGGACCCGTGCTGCACCAGTTCCAGCGGGGCACCGCCGACCGCATCCGCTACGTGCGCGTCAACGAGCGCACGGGGGAGGAGGTCGCCGCCGAGGATGTCGTGCGCGGGGCCCGGACCGGGCCCGAGGACGAGTACGTGGTCCTCGAACCCGAGGAGCTGGAGGAGATCCTGCCGAGCGGCTCGCGCACCATGCGGATGGGCGAGTTCCTGCCGGAGGGGGCCGTGGACCCGCTCTGGTACGCCTCCACCTACTACGCGTCCCCCCGCGGGGCCGCCGACACCGAGCCCTACCAGCTGCTCTACGCGGCCCTGGACCGGACACGCCGCATGGGCGCGGCCACCGTCGTCCTGCGCGACCGCGAGTACCCGGTGCTGATCCAACCCCACCGCGGGGTGCTGTCGGCCTCCACCCTGTGGTGGCCCGACGAGGTCCGCGCCCCGGACGACGTGATGTCGCCCGTCGCCCGCGCCGACCTGGGCAAGGGCGAGCTGGAACTGGCCGAGGAACTGGTCAGGGCCCTGTCCGTGGAGTGGGACCCCGGCCACTACGAGGACAGCTACGGCCGACGGCTCACCGAACTGGTGCGGTCCAAGGCGCGGGGGACCACGTTCTCCCACCGCCCCGACCGCGCGGGCGGGCGCGGGGACGTCGGGTCGATCGGCGAGGCCCTGCGGCAGAGCCTGCCGACCCGCCCGCACAAGCGGGGGCGCGCACCCGTGCCGCGCAGGCCCACCACGGTCCGGGCCGAGGCCGGGAGCGCCTCCGGGAGCCGCCGGACCAAGCGCGAACTCCTCCAGCGGGCCTCGGAGCTGGACGTTCCGGGCCGCTCGAAGATGAACAGGGACGAACTGGAGGAGGCGGTCGGCCGGGCGGTCTCCGGCAGCCGCCGGTGATCGGCGCCCCGCCGGCCGGGGAAGGGCTCCGACCCTCCACCGCACCCGCCGGGGCCCTTTCCCACGGGTGCCACCGAAAGGGGGCGGGGCCCGTGGAGAACTGCGGGCACAACCGTCTGTTCGCCCAACTCCGGCGCGGGTATCTCCTCTTCATCCGTGCGGGAACCACGACGTGGTAAATGCCTGTACCACCGAGGGGCTGAACAGCGTTCCGCGCGTTTCACTGGGAGGTCCCATGGCTCGACCGGCTGCACCGGAACCGGCTCCGCGGCACTACCTGATGTGCCGGCCGACCTATTTCGCGGTCGAATACGCGATCAACCCCTGGATGGACCCGGGCGCGGGAGTGGACAGGGAAAAGGCGATCCGCCAATGGGAGGGGTTGCGCGACCTCTACCTCGATCTGGGGCACCGGGTCAGCGAGATCGTGCCCGTCGACGGCCTGCCGGACATGGTCTTCGCCGCCAACGGGGCCCTGGTCGTCGACGGCCGGGTCTACGGCGCGCGTTTCGCCAGCGCCGAGCGCACACCCGAGGGTCCGGCCTACCTGGACTGGTTCCGCAAGGCGGGCTACTCCGAGACCCGCGAACCCAAGCACGTCAACGAGGGCGAGGGGGACTTCGTCACCCTGGACGAGGTGGTCCTGGCCGCCACCGGGTTCCGCACCGAGGCCGCCGCGCACCAGGAGGCCGAGCGCTTCCTCGGCCGCCCCGTCATCACCCTGCAACTGGTGGACCCGCGCTTCTACCACCTGGACACCGCGCTGTTCGCGCTCTCCGGCCGCCAGGTCGCCTACTACCCGGGGGCGTTCTCCGAAGGGAGCCGCCGCGTGCTGCGCGCCCTCTTCCCGGAGGCGCTGCTGGCCACGGAGGAGGATGCCGCCGTCCTGGGTCTGAACGCCGTCTGCGCGGGCGACGACATCGTCATCGCCGCGGAGGCGACCGCTCTCGCCGACCGCCTGCGCGCGCTCGGCCGCACCGTCCACCCGGTCGAACTGGACGAGCTGCGCAAGGCCGGGGGCGGCGCCAAGTGCTGCACCCTGGAACTGCGGGAGGCCCCCTCCCCCGTGTGACGGGGAGCGGCCGGGTTCCGCGCACCCGTGTGCGGGATCCGGCCGCCCAAACCGGCGCGGATGTGGGAAATGACACCGCTGTCCGCACGCGGTCCACCCGTCGCCACAGGTCACGCCCGTACGGGCGTCCGGGACACCGCCGGCCAGGGGCGGGGTGTGACAACGGACCCTGGTCAAACACCCCGGCCGCAATAAAGTCTGGGGACGTGAAGACCACACAGCGCAGACTTCCGCGCCGGATCAGGGAACAGCAGATGATCGACGCCGCGGTGACGGCGTTCTCCCGGGGCGACTACCACTCGGTCAGGGTGGAGGAGATCGCCGCAGCGGCCGGGACCTCCAAACCGACGGTGTACCACTACCTCGGTTCGAAGGAGGGAATCTTCACGGCCTGCGTGCGCAGGGAGGGGGAGCGGCTCATCGCCGCCATCCGGGAGGCGGTCCACGGCCCGCGGGCCCCCGCCGGCGACGACCCGCTGCGCCGGGGCATGCACGCCTTCTTCACCTTCGTGACCGAGAACCGGGAGAGCTGGACCGTCCTGTACCGGCGCGCCGCCGCCCAGGGGGAGCCCTTCGCGGCCGAGGCCACCCGTATGAGGGGCCGGGTCATGGCCGAGGTCGGCGACCTCATCACCAGCTGTACCGGCGGCCTCCTGGACGAGAACGACACCAAGGACGCACAGCTCCTGGCGCGCATCGCCGTCAGCACCGCCGACGCCTTCGCCGACTGGGTCCTCGACCACCCGCAGGAGAGCCCCGACGCGATGGCCGGGCACGTCACCGAGCTGACCTGGTCGCATCTGCGGTCCCGGCGGGCGGCCCCAGTGCTCTGAGGGCGGCCCCGAACCCCCGGCCCGGGACCGCTCGCCGGATGTCAGCGCAGCGAACTCATCACGTGCTTGACGCGGGTGTAGTCCTCCAGGCCGTACGCCGACAGGTCCTTGCCGTAGCCCGAGTGCTTGAACCCGCCGTGGGGCATCTCCGACACCAGTGCGCCGTGGCCGTTGATCCACACCGCGCCGAAGTCCAGCTCGGCGCTGACGCGCAGGGCGCGTCCGTGGTCGGCGGTCCACACGGACGAGGCCAGCCCCTGTTCGACGTCGTTGGCCAGCTCGACCGCCTCCTCCTCGGTGGTGAACCGCTGCACGGTGACCACCGGCCCGAAGACCTCCTCGCGCACGATCTCGTCGTCGGCGCGCAGCCCGGACACCACGGTGGGCGCCAGGAAGAACCCCTCCCCGCCCACGCGGTGCCCGCCGGTCTCCACGACTGCGTGCGCGGGCAGGCGCCCCAGCAGCCCGGTGACCCGGGCGAACTGGTCGGCGTTGTTGAGCGGGCCGAAGTCACTGACCTGGTCGCAGGGCAGTCCGGTGACCTGCGCGGCCGCCCGCGCGGCCAGTTCGGCGACGAACTCGTCGTGGACGTCCTCGTGTACCAGGACCCGGGTTGCGGCGGTGCAGTCCTGCCCGGCGTTGAGGAAGGCGCCCGCCACCACCCCCGAGGCGGTCTCGCCCGGGTCGGCGTCGTCGAAGACCAGGACCGGCGCGTTGCCGCCCAGCTCCAGGTGCAGCAGCTTCAGGTCGGCCGAGGCCGACTGGGCCACCTGTACGCCCGCGCGGGTGGAGCCGGTGATCGACACCAGCCGTGCCGCCGGGTGCTCCACCAGCAGGCGGCCGGTGTCGCGGTCGCCCACGACCGTGTTGAGCACGCCGGCGGGCAACACCCGCGCGGCGATCTCGGCGAGCATGACCGTGGTGGTCGGCGTGGTCTCGGCGGGCTTGAGGACCACGGTGTTCCCGGCCGCCAGGGCCGGGCCGATCTTCCACACCGCCATCATCAGCGGGTAGTTCCACGGGGTGATGCCCACGCACACCCCTACGGGCTCCCGGCGGATCCACGAGGTGTGCCCCTCCAGGTACTCCGCGGCCGCACGGCCCTCCAGGTGGCGCGCGGCCCCGGCGAAGAACCGCAGGGTGTCCACGCAGAACGGGATCTCCTCCCCGAGCACGGACGCGCGCGGCTTCCCGGTCTCGCGGCACTCGGCGTCGGCGAACTCCTCGGCGTTCGCGGCCAGGGCGTCCGCGATCGAGAGGAGGGCGTCCTGACGCCGGGCGGGGGTGCCGCCCCGGCGCCAGCCCCGGAAGGCCCGGGCGGAGGAGGCCATGGCCGCGCCGACCTCGTCGGCACCGAAGATCCCGGCCCTGCCGGCGGCCCTCCCCGTCACGGGGTCGACCAGGTCCTGGGCGCGCCCGTCCGCGGGTGTCAGGGGTCGTCCGTCGACGAAGCCGGGTAGCGTGTCGAACTCGTGGATGCGCATGGTGTCCTCGTGTCGGTCGGGATGGTGCCGGGACGTGTGCCGGTCGGAGGGGTCGTGTCCCCGGTCGGCCCGGCCGTGGGCGGGTCCGCGGAGAACCGGTGGGGGACGTGCTATCCGCCCAGGTGGGTGGGGGCGAACAACCCCAGCACCATGGGCAGCACGACCACGTGCGGGCCGGGCCGGGCCAGGGCGGCGGACAGGTCCTCGCGCAGCCGGTCCGGGGAGGTCGATGTCGCGGGCACACCGAACGCCTCGGCCAGCGCCACGAAGTCCGGGCGGGCCAGTTCGGTGTGGGTGGCCTCCCCGAACGAGGACTCCATGTACTCGCGCAGGATGCCGTAGCCGCCGTCGTCCACGACCAGCCACGTCACGTCCAGGTCGTGCTGGCGGGCCGTGGCCAGTTCGGCGATCGAGTACATGGCGCCCCCGTCCCCGGAGACCGCCAGCACCGGGCCGCGGCCGGCCGCCGCGGCGCCCAGGGCTGCGGGCAGCCCGTACCCCAGGCCCCCCGATCCCTGCGCGGAGTGCGCCTGGCCGCCGCGCGGGTCCCACGCCGACCACGCCCAGTAGGCCAGCATCGTCATGTCCCAGAAGCTGGGCGCGCCGTCGGGCAGGGCCTCCCGCACCGCGGCCAGCACCGCGCGCTCCGCCTCCAGGTCCTGGGAGTCCAGGCGGGCGGCCACCGCGGCCTTCACGGCCGCCACCTCGTCGGCCACGGCCGGGTCGACCGGGCGGCGCCCCACCGACTCCGCGAGACCGGCCAGGGCCAGGGCGGCGTCGCCGTGCACGCCCAGCGCCGGGTGGTTGGACTCCAGCTTGCCCAGGTCGGCCTCCACCTGGACCACGCGGCCCCGGGGCGCGAACGTGTGGTAGTTGCTGGACAGTTCGCCCAGTCCCGAACCCACCACCAGCAGGACGTCGGCGGCCTCCAGGTAGTCGGTGGTGTGCCGGTCCTCGATCCACGACTGGAGCGAGAGCGGGTGCTCCCACGGGAAGGCGTCCTTGCCCCCGAAGGTGGTGGCCACCGGAGCCTGGAGCGCCTCGGCCAGCGCGACCAGGGCGTCCCGCCCTCCCGAGCGGCTCACCCCGCCGCCGGCCAGGACCACGGGCCGTCGGGCCCCGTCGAGCAGCCGGGCGGCCTCGGCCACCAGTTCGGCGCGGGGGACGAGCGGAACCGGGGCCGGGTCCACGTCCTGCACCGGCGGCACCGCGGTCGGCTCCAGCAGTACGTCCTGCGGGATCTCCACCAGGACCGGGCCCGCCGGGGCACTCGCGGCGTCCCGCCAGGCTCCGGCCAGGGCCGAGGGGATCTGCGAGGCGTGCCGCACGGTGAACACCGACTTGGTCACGTTGGCGAAGCTCGCGGACTGCTCGGGCAGCTCGTGCAGGTACCCGTGGCGGCCGCCGCCCAGGCCCGCACGCGGGATCTGGCTGCTGACCACGAGCACCGGGGCACTGGACGCCCTGGACTCCTGGAGCGAGGCCAGGGTGAGCAGCGCCCCGGGCCCGGTGGAGACCAGCAGCGGCGTCACCTCCCCGGTGAGCCGGGCGTGCCCGTCGGCGGCGAAGGCCGCGTTGTTCTCGACCCGGCTGGAGACGAACCTCAGCCGCGGGGCCCGGCGCAGCGCGTCGAACAGCCCGAGTGCGTGCTGGCCGGGGATGCCGAAGGCCACCCTCGCGCCCAGCGCGGTGAGTGTCTCGGTGACCAGGTCCCCGCCGTTGCGCGGCGCGCCCATGGGATCAGGCCCCCGTCGTGTGGTGCAGGGCCAGGACGCTGACCAGGTCGTAGGCCACGTGCGAGGCCGCGGTGGCGGTGATCTGCGCGTGGTCGTAGGCCGGGGCGACCTCCACCACGTCGGCGCCCACCAGTCGGCAGCCGGCCAGGCCGCGCAGGATCTCCAACAGCTCGCGGCTGGTCAGGCCGCCGGCCTCGGGGGTGCCGGTACCGGGGGCGTGTGCGGGGTCGAGCACGTCGATGTCCACCGACACGTACAGGGGGCGGTCCCCGATGCGCTGGCGCAGGGCGTCGGCGATCTCGTCCACGCCCTTGCGCATCACGTCGGCCGAGGTGACGATGCCGAACCCGAAGCGGCGGTCGTCCTCCAGGTCCCTCTTGCCGTAGAGGGGGCCGCGGGTGCCCACGTGGCAGATCGCCTCGGTGTCGAGGAGGCCCTCCTCCACCGCCCGGCGGAACGGGGTCCCGTGGGTGTAGGGCTCGCCGAAGTAGGTGTCCCAGGTGTCCAGGTGGGCGTCGAAGTGCACCATCGCGATCGGTCCGTGCACGCGGTGCAGCGAACGCAGCAGCGGCAGGGCGATGGTGTGGTCGCCGCCCAGGGTGACCAGGCGCGTGCCCGCCCGCACGAACTGGGAGGCGCCCTCGTCGAGGGTCTCCACGGCATCGCCGACGGAGAAGGGGCTGACCGCGATGTCCCCGGCGTCGACCACCTGCGCGGTGGCGAACGGGGACACGTCCAGGCCCGGGTTGTAGGGGCGCAGCAGGCGGCTGGCCTCACGGATGGCGGAGGGGCCGAAGCGGGCGCCGGGACGGTAGGAGACCCCGGTGTCGAAGGGCACGCCGACCACGGCGATGTCGGCCTTCTCCACCTGGTCGATGCGGGGGAGGCGGGCGAAGGTCGCCGGTCCGGCGAAGCGCGGTACGAGGCTGGAGTCGGTGGGGCCGATCGGTGCGTTCATCGCGTGGTCGTGTCCTTCTCGTCGGTGCGGTCGGTGCGGTCGGTGCGGTCCGCGGATGGTGCGGGTCGGTGTCGGAGCCGTGGGTCAGTCGTCCCGGGACGCGGGCGTCTGCGCGGCGGCGCCCGCGGCCCCCGTTCCGGTTCCTTCGGGCGGTGCGTCGTGACCGCGCAGGCGGCTCTGCCAGACGGACAGGACGGCCGGGTCGGTGGGCGGGGTCAGCAGGCTGACCGCCACGTACACCACCAGCGCGGTGCCCAGCCCCACGTAGATCGGCTCGTTGGCGAGCATCCCGGTCAGGGCCATGGTGACGATGACGGCCACCGACCCCGCGAGCATGGAGGCCAGGGCACCCGCCCGGGTGCCGCGCCTCCACACCAGGCCGCCGAGGATGGCGATCAGCAGGCCGCCCACGAGCAGGTTGTAGGCCAGGGTCAGTGCCGCGACGACGTTGTCGACGGCCAGGGCCACGCCGATGGTGGCCGCGCCCAGGACCAGGGTGAAGATCCGGTTGGAGGCGATCTCGTCGTCCCCCCGTCCCTCGGCGGGGCCGGTGCCGCGCCCGAACAGGCGTCTCACCTGGGGCCACAGGTCGGTGGAGGTCACCGTGGAGCAGGCGATGAGGGCGCCGCTGGCGGTGGACATCACGGCGGACAGGGCGGCGGCGATGACCAGCCCGGCCAGGCCCACGGGCAGGGTCGCCTCGACGATCATGGTGAACGCGTCGTCGGGGTTGGCCAGGTCCGGGAAGAGCACGGCCGCCGCGGTGCCGATGAGCGCTCCGCACACGCCGTAGACCAGGCAGTAGATCCCCGCGCCGATGCCGCCGGTCCTGGCGACCCGGTCGTTGCGGCCCGTGAACACGCGCTGCCAGATGTCCTGGCCGATGAGCAGCCCCAGCGAGTAGATGACGAAGTAGGTCAGGATCGTCTCCCCGCCGATGGCGGTGGGGCCGAAGTAGGAGGGCGCCAGCGCCTCGCGCATCCCGGAGAAGCCGCCCGCCGACCAGATCGCGACCGGCGTCAGGATGAGGACGAGCCCGATCGTCTTGATGACGAACTGCGCCATGTCGGTCATGGTCACCGACCACATGCCGCCCATCGTGGAGTAGAGGACCACGATGGAGCCGCCCACGATGATCGCCACCGCGCGCGGAAGGTCGAACAGGCCGCTGAAGATGGTGGAGAACGCCAGGGTGGAGGGCACCGTCAGCACGAAGGTGTAACCCCACATGACCAGCCCCGACACCACCCGTGAGTTGCCGCCGTAGCGCAGGTCCAGCATCTCGGACACGGTGAAGACCCGCAGCCGTGAGACGCGCTTGGCGAAGAACAGGTGCAGCGCGAGGATGCCGACGCCGATGGCGACGACCAGCCAGGCGCCGGAGATGCCGTAGGTGTAGCCCAGGCCGATGCCGCCGACGGTGGAGGCGCCGCCGAGGACGACGGCGGCCATGGTGCCCGCGTACATCAGCGGGCCCAGGCGGCGCCCGGCGACCAGGTAGTCGGACTTGCTGGTGGCGCGGCGCATGCCCCACCATCCGAGGGCGACCATACCCAGGAGGTAGGCGGCGATCACCGCGAGGTCGACGGTCATGGCACTCCAAGTGTGGACGCGGGGGCGGGGGAGTGAACGGCGGCGGCTTTGACGCAGGTCACACTGGCTTCGGTCAGGTTAGGCAGCGTCTCGGCTACGCTCCAGTGGACGAAACGCACCATGAAGACCTCACATGTGGACGAAAGATCCACAAGGAGCGGTCGGCGCACCCCCGCCCGCAACACGGGGGACACGGGGCGTGCGGCGGAGCCCGGCCGCGCGCAGGCGGAGAGGAAGGGGCACCATGGCCGGCGGAACGCGCCGCACCGACGTCCACACCGTGCCGCTGGGCGTGGTCACGGGCCGCCGCGACCTGGCGCTGACCACCGTCGTCGAGGCGGGTGACCCGGGGATCACCTGGGCCGTGGTCAGCGAGCTGACGGATCCCTCCGCCTACCTGCGCGGTGGGGAGCTCCTGCTCACCGCCGGGGTCAACCTGCCCCGGACCACCGCCGGACTACGCGCCTACGTGGACGCCGTGGTCGGCGCGGGGATCAGCGCGATCGGCTTCGGCGTCACGCCCGTCCACGACACCGTTCCCGCGGGCCTGGCCGAGCAGTGCCACGCGCACGGGCTGCCGCTGGTCTCGGTGCCCCGTCCCACCCCCTTCGCCGCCGTCAGCCAGGCCGTCGGCGCCGAGCTGGAGGAGCGCAGGCTGCGCGACCTGCGCCGCCTCGGGGAGGCGCACCAGGCCCTCGCCCTCGCCGTCACCGCCGACACCCCCGTGGAGCGCGTCCTGCGCGTGCTCGCCGAGGCCCTGGGGGGATGGGCGCTGGTCGCCCCGCCGGCGTCTTCGGACCCCGCACCCGGAGGACGGCACGCGACACGGGGAGCCCCGCGGGACCTGGACCCCGAACTCCAGGAGCTCGTCTTGCGGCTCACCCTGCCGCACGGGCCGCGCAGCGCCAAGGCGCGGGCGGGCGCGGACGAGGTCTTCCTGCACACCGTCGGCTCGCCGCCCGACGACCACGGGGTGGTCCTGGTCGGGCGGCCGGACCCGCTCGGCATCACCGACCGCGCGGTCCTGCGCACCGCGACGGCTCTGCTCGACCTGCTCGCACGCACCGACCGGGGCGCGCCGCCCGCCCCGGGGCGCCTCCTCACCGGGCTGCTCCTGGACGGAGGCGTCACCGAGGAGGCCCTCCCCCTGCTCGCCGAGCTCACGGGGGGCGGGGACACGGGGACCTACCGGGTCCTGCACGCCCTGCCCGCCGACCGGGGGCGCCACACCGCGCCCGCCGGGCTGCCCCTGGACACCCGGGTCCTGGACACCGCCCCCGGCACCGCGGGACTGCTGCGCGCGGTCCTGGCGGACCGCGGTGACGCCGAGCACCGGGCAGGCCTGGAACAACTCGTGCTGCACGGGTGGATCGGCGCTTTGAGCGGCCCGGTGCCCCCCGACGGCCTGCCAGGGGCCGACCACACGGCGGCCTCCCTGCTCTCCCGCGCCCGCGCGGCCGGTGGGCCACTGCTGTGGGGGGAGGACACCGACCCCTTCGAGGCCCTGCTGGCCCCGGAGGGCGCCGACGTCCTCGCGCGCGGTGTCCTGGGACCGCTCGCCGACGACACCGAGCCCGCACGCCTCCTGCGCCGCACCCTGCACGCCTGGCTCACCCGGCACGGTAACTGGGACCGGGCCGCCGCCGACCTCGGCGCCCACCGCAACAGCGTCCGCTACCGCATCGGCCGGATCGAGCGCGACCTGGGCGTGGACCTGGCCGACGCCGAGCAGCGCATGCGCCTGTGGTTCGCGCTGACCCGCCGGCGGCCGGGCGGCTGAGACGGTCGCCGACGCCGGATGGCGGCCGCGTCCTCCGGCCGTACCCTCCACCGGCACTCTCCGCTTCCGACCGCACCAAAATCCAGATGTTCACACCATTCAGATTGTCAGAGTATTCTGATGTTCTCGGCATGGGAGAGGAGTGGTGATGGTCTGCTTGGCTCAGGCGCTGCGGCAGGAGCGCCCACGCGTGCCCGTGCCCGCGGCGGCCGTCGAACAGACGGGCGCAGGCGCGGGGACGGAGACCGACGTGCACGTTCTGGGAGGCAGGACATGACCGGGCCCGGGACCCCCATGACCGGCACGGGACTGCTGGTACTGCACGCCCTGCGCTGCGGTGGACACTCCGGCACCGCACGCGTGGCCGCGGCCACCGGGCTCGGCGAGTCCGAGGCCGAGTCCGAGCTGATCGACCTGGCGGTCGCCGGTCTCGTCACGCACGCGGCCGGTGGCTTCGGCGGGTGGGGCCTGACCGCCGACGGCCGTCTAGCGGACGCGGAGCTGATCACCGGTGAACTGGAGGCAGCGGGTGCCCGCCCCGCCGTGACAGCGGCGTACGGCGCCTTCCTCGTCCTCAACCCGGAACTGCTCGACCTCTGCACGGCGTGGCAGCTCCGATCCACCGACGGCGTCATGACCGTCAACGACCACGGCGACCGGTCCTACGACGCCCGGGTCCTGGACCGGTTCACCGGGTTCGACCGGCGGGCCGCCGCCGTCGGCGCCGAGCTGTCCGCGGCCCTGCCCCGGTTCGGCCGCTACCGGACCCGCCTGGGCCAAGCCCTCGACCGCGCCGCCGCGGGCGAGTTGGAGTACGTGGCCGACAGCACCGCGTCCTACCACACCGTGTGGGCCGAGCTCCACGAGGACCTGCTCGCCACACTCGGGATCCCACGATGACGTGGATCCGCCGGCTCTCCGCCCGGACCCGGGGGACGGTCCAGACACTGGGCGCCAAGGCGCACGGCCTCGTGACGCTCCACCGCCTCGGCCTGCGGGTGCCCGCCGGGTTCGTCGTCACCACCGACGCATGCCGCGCGTTCCTGCGGGAGGGGCGCCTGCCACCCGGCCTCGACGACGAACTCGCGGCGGCCGTCACCGGGCTCGAAGCCTCCACCGGGCGCCGCTTCGGGGGCCCACGGGCACCGCTGGCGGTCTCCGTCCGCTCCGGGGCCAGTGTGTCGATGCCCGGCATGATGGACACGATCCTCAACCTCGGCCTCACGAGCGGTGCCACCGCCGGGTTGGCGGCGGAGACGGGCGACCGGCTGTTCGCGCTGCACGCGCGGTTGCGGTTCCTGTCCGGCTTCGCCTCCGCGATCACGAACCCGGACGCGGCCGGCGGGGGAGCCCTCCTCGACGGAGCCCCCGGGCAGGGGGACGGAGACGAAGCCCGCGTCACCGAGGCGATCGGAGCGGTCCACGACCTCGTCCGGCAGCGGTGCGGTCGGACGATCCCGGACGATGCCGCCCGCCAACTGGAACTGGCGGTCGAAACCGTGTTCTCGTCGTGGGACACACCGCGCGCACGCACCTACCGTGAACTCCACGACGTCCCGCACGACCTTGGCACAGCCGTGATCGTGCAGGAGATGGTGTTCGGCAACCGCGACCGGCACAGCGGTACCGGGGTCGCTTTCAGCCGCGACCCCAACACCGGTCGGAACGCTCCGTTCGGTGAGGTCCTGTTCGGCCACCAGGGCGAGGACGTGGTCTCCGGCAGGGCGCTGACCCGGCCCCTGCACGAACTCGCCGACCGGGAACCGGCCGTGTGGAGCGGCCTGCTCGATGCGCTGGACCGGGTCGAGGGGCACTACCGCGACGCGTGCTACGTCGAGTTCACCTTCCAGTCCGGTGAGCTGTGGATGCTGCAGGTGCGCCCCGGCCGGTTCGTCGGGGGCGCCGCCGTCCGCGTCGCGACCGACCTGGCCGACGAGACCGTGATCGGACGCCGCGAGGCGCTGCTCAGGGTCTCACCGCAGCACCTCCGGCACGTTCGCACACCCCGTATGGCCACCACGGGGGAGGTCGACATCCTGGCCCGGGGGCTGGGCGCCTGTCCCGGTGTCGCGTCCGGCAGGGTGGCGACGACGGCAGACCGGGCGGTGCGCATGGCCGCGGACGGCCCGGTCGTCCTGGTACGCCCGGAGACCTCCCCGCACGACATGCGTGGCCTGGCCGCCGCCACCGGGATCGTCACCGCCCGCGGTGGTCCGGCCAGCCACGCCGCGGTCGTCGCACGGGCGCTGGGCAAGCCCGCCGTCGTGGGGATCGCCGGACTGACCGTCGACATCGCCGAGGCCACGGTGACCGTCGGAGGCCGCACCGTCGGAGAGGGCGCCCTCGTCACCATCGACGGGACCGGCGGCGAGGTCGCCCTCGGCCGCCTCCGCGCCGTCACGACCACGGCCGACGCCCACCTGCACCGACTGCTGGCATGGGCCGACGAGGTGTCGGGCGACCACTCCGAACGCGATGAGGCCCGACGCCTCGGCGACGCACACGCCGTGCTCCGCCGCGACCGGTTCGACCTCTGACCTGCTCACCCGCCTCCGGGGCGGCCCGTGCCCCACCAGCCCTCACGGCCGGGTGCCGGGCCCGAACCCCGTCCACCGCAGTTCGGGCGGCAGGTGGCCCATGTCGTTGTACGACAGCACCGTCGGGGCCGCGCCGTCGCGGTACTCGATCGCGGTCAGTGCCGTGTTCCCGCAGTTCAGCCCGAGCCACCGCTCTGGTGGCGCGTCCAGCGCGTGCCGCAGCAGCCAGGCCACCTGGTAGGCGTGGGTGACCAGGACCTCGTGCGTCCCGGTCGCGGCGGGGCGGGCGAACCTACGGATCAGCGCGTCTGCCAGGGCCCGGCCCGAGGCGGCCTCCGCCGCGTCGTACCCGTCGAAGAACCCCGCCCACGCGGGGGGCGTCTCGTCCGGTACGTACGGCACGTGGTCCACAAGTTCGGCCGCTTCCCGCACGGCGACGCCGGGCAGGCGAGCGCCGATGATCCGGGCGGAGCCCACCGCCCGGGTGAGGGGTGAGTGCCACACGGTGTCGACCGGCAGCTCTGCCAGCCGCTCCCCGACCAGCTCCGACTGCCGCTTCCCGGCGTCGGTCAACTCCCCGAAGGGATCCGCCGCGCCGTGGCGCACCACGTACAGGTGCCGAGTCGCCATGGTCAGACCGCCCTCCTCGCCCCGTCGCCGGGAGTGGAACCGCTCGGAGGGGTCGGGCGCACCGCGTACCGAACCGGGTGCACCATCGCTGCTCCTCACCTGCACGGCCATTTCGAGATGCTCACATCATTCAGATGATCATAACATCTGAATGGGCCGCAGGGTGGCCGGGTCCGTGGCTCGTCCGCTCCCGCCGAGGCCGGTCGGGCGAGCCTCGGAACCGGCGGCGCCCCGCGTCGGCTCCCGCCGGGGGAGGGGCCGCGTAGGCCTCTGTCGGAGTCCAGCCACTCAGGAAAGCTGATCCGACCTGCCTCAGGCTGCCTCGGAGGAGCATTCCGGGGCGTGGTGGTTGTCAAGAAAAACAGAGCTTTTCCAGGAATTGCCGACACGTCGAACCGCCGTTCGAGAACCCTTTGTGCAAGGAATTCCTCCCTTCTCCCACGCAGGGGCGAAGCTGGATGCAGGGGAGGATATGTCGGCTCCCCGAGCCGGACCTTCCCCCGAGGGGAGTGGTGTGCGATGTACGAGCAACCGCCGGGCGGTCCTTCGAACCCCCAGCAGCCACCGCCCGGACAGCCGCCGCCTCCGCAGAGGAGGAAGGCCTGGCCCTGGGTGCTGCTCGGCTGCGGCGCCGCCGCACTGCTGATCATCGTCCTCGCCGTCGCGTGCACGATGGCGGTGTTCTCCGGAGGGCCCGCCGGGGAGGAGCCGGCCGGCGGCGAGGAGGAGGCGGAGGAGACCGTCGGCATGGGCGAGCCCGGCACGGTCGGCCAGTGGCAGGTCACCGTGGAGGGCATCGAGACGGCCGCCACCTACGGGGACGAGTTCAGTGAGGAGGAGGCACAGGGCGAGTTCGCGATCGTGGACCTCACCGTGGAGAACACTGGGAACGAGGCCACCACCTTCGACGATTCGGCGATCCGCCTCATCGACGACGAGGGCAACACCCACTCCTCGGAGGGGTCCGTGGGGGACGACGCCCTGTTCCTCGAACAGATCAACCCGGGGAACGAGGTGTCGGGCTCCGCCGCCGTGGACGTGCCGGAGGGCACCGAGATCACGGCGGTCGAGGTGACGGACGTGTGGTCCTCCGAAGGGCCGCTGCTGGTCCAGGTCGACTGAGCGCCCGGACAGGCCGGCCATCCCGGGCGCCTGGGACGGCCGGAGGCGTCCGGGACTCTTCGCCCCGGGTCTTGCGAAGAGAGTGGTGTGCGATGTACGAGCAACCGCCGGGCGGTCCGCAGTACCCGCCCTACGGTCAGCCGCCCCAGCGGACGGCCTGGCCCTGGGTGCTGCTCGGTTGCGCGGGAGGCGTGGTGTTTATGGTCCTGCTGTTCGTCGGATGCACGGTGGTCCTGCTCTCCGACGGGCCCGATCCCGTCAGGACCACGGCCGACGACGACCCCGGTGGAGCGTCCGAGGAACCGTCCGGGGAGGACGAGGGCGCGACCGAGGAGGAGCCGACCGTGGGCATCGGCGAACCCGGTGACGCGGGCCAGTGGGAGGTCACGGTCGACGGCATCTCGTCCTCCTCCGTCCACAGCGACGGCTACCTGGAGGAACAGGCGCAGGGGGAGTTCCAACTCCTCGACCTGACCGTGGAGAACATCAGCGACGAGGCGGGGTTCTTCGACGAGGCCGACCTGACCCTCGTCGACGACAACGGGAACAGCCACGCGGCCACCTCGTCCCTGGGGGCGGAGGGCTCGCTGTTCTACGAACAGGTCAACCCCGGCAACCAGGTGACCGGGGTGGCCGTCTTCGACGTCCCCGAGGGCACCGACCCCGCCACGCTCGAAGTACGCACCGACACGAGCGGACCCCTGGAGATCAGCCTGGACTGAGGCCGGCCGATCCCGGGTGTTCGGGGAGGGGAAGCATCCGGGTCCGTCCGCCGGTCCGGCAGTGTGCAGAGAAAAGAAAAAGGGAAGGAAAGCGGAAAGGGAAACCCATGGAACACCTGTGTTAGTCTGGCCGGGTCGGCGGCAGGAAAAAAGTCCTTTTTCTTTTTCCTGCTTGCCTTTTCGGGTTCTTCTTGTAGTGTTTCGGCATGCCGATAAACCCCTCCCCTTCCCCTGTCGTGCTGTCCGCCGCCGTGATGTCCCACCCCGGCCGGCGGGCCTTCGCACTCCGGGTCCTCGACGCGCTGGCGCTTCCCTCTGCCGACCTGGCGCTCGACCCGGAGCCGGACGGGCCGCCCAGCTCCCTGCGCAGCTCACAGGTGGCCTTCTCGCTGGCGGTCGCGGCCGAGAGCACGCACCACCTCGTCCTCCAGGACGACGTCCGCCTTTGCGACGACTTCCTGGAATCGGTGCGCAGCGCCGTGGAAAACCACCCGGACGCCGCCCTCGCCCTTTTCGTGGAATGGGGTTCGCGGACCGCCTGCCTGGCCCGGTGGGCGGTGTTCACCGGCACCGGGGCCGTTCCCGTGATCAACCCGTACATGCCCACTCTGGGAATGGTCCTGCCCCGGGGCCTCGCGGTGGAGATGGGCGAGTTCATGAAAGGCGCGGACGGCAGGTCCGACGACCGGGCCGCCCTCGCGTTCCTGCGCGCAAGGGGGGCACGGACCCTGGCCCTGGTCCCCAACCTGGTGGAGCACCGCGAACTGGCGAGCCTCAAGGGCAACGGAGGCCACGGGGCCAGGCACTCGGTGTGCTTCGCACGGGAGGGCGCGCGCTTCGGCGGGGAGGTGCTGGACGTCCCGCCGACCCTGCCGTTCCTGCGCTGGAACAGCGGTGAGGCCGTGGCCCTGGACCCCGCCCACGACGTCCCCGAGGCCCACCGCCCCCTGATGGAGGTCCTCGTGGGGTGGGGCGCGACCGAACGGGAACTGCGCGGCGAGTTCCGCGAGGGGGGGTTCACCGACGCCGCGGGCGGCGGAGCGGTGGCCGGTGGACCGCTGTTCGACACCTGGCTCACCGCCGTCGCCTGCGGCGCGGTGCAGGAGGGGCACTGGCCCGGCACGGTGGCGGGGCTGCGGGACAGGTGGGACGAACCGGGGGTGCGCAGGGCGCTGGGCACGTTCGCGCCGGGCGCGCTGCGGCTCTTCGCCGACACGGAACGGCTGGTGTCGCGGGCCGAGGAGTCGGCCCTGGCAGTGCTCGCGGCGATGGAGTACGGGACCCGGTTCGCGGGGGCCGGCCGACCCGCCCGGACCGCCGGAAAACCCGTGGCGCCGCACCGTACCCGAACATAGGGTGCCTGGCATGACCACACCCGCCCTCTCGCTCCGCACCGCGGAGATCACCCCCGAGAACGTCGGCACCGCCCTGGAGGTGAAGGTCCGCGAGGACCAGAACGCCTTCGTGGCCCCCGTCGGCCGCTCCCTCGCCCAGGCCTACGCCTCCCGCGCCACCGCCTGGCCCCGGCTGATCCTGGACGGGGACGGGGCCGTCGGCTTCGTCATGGCCAACTTCGAGCCGGACGCGGAGGACCCGGACTTTCGCTGCGGCATCTAGGCCGTGTTCCGCGGATCATTCCGGGCTCGCAACCGCCAGGCTGCCTCTCGCTGCGCCGACCACGCTTGGACAGCCAGACCCGGGCTGACCTGCGCTACTCGTCTTGCGAGAGATTGCCTGGAGGCCGCTCGCGGCGATCGGCGCAAGCGCCGAATCAACCGAAAGCATCCACGGAACACGCCCTAGCGCCTCAACATCGCCGAGGGCGCACAGCGGAAGGGCTACGGCCGGTTCGCGGTCGGGGCTGTTGCCGACGAGGCGCGCAGACGCGGGAACCGGCGGCTCACGGTGATGTGGGTGCCGGGGGAGGGGAGCCCGGAGGACTTCTACCTTGGGCTGGGGTTCCGGCCCACCGGGCGGGTGGTGGAGGGCGAGGTGGTCGGGGAGATGCTCCTCGACTGAGAAGGTCCCCGCCCCGCCCCGCCCCCGGTGCCGTCCGCGTCGCAGGGGCCGGGAGCGGACAGCGTGACGGCGGTCCCGTGTACGCCCCTCGGGGTACACGGGACCGCCGTGGCCGGTGTGCCTAGTGGCCCCGGTCGAGCCACTCCTGGAGGTGGGGCGCCTCCGCGCCGACCGTCGTCGAGTCGCCGTGCCCGGTGTACACCACCGTGTCCGGAGGCAGGGTGAGCAGCCGGTCGCGGATGGACCCCACGATCGTCGGGAAGTCCGAGTAGGAGCGCCCCGTCGCCCCCGGCCCGCCCTGGAACAGGGTGTCCCCGCTGAACAGCGCGCCCAGCGCGGGCGCGTACAGGCACACCGCCCCCGGTGCGTGGCCCGGCGTGTGCAGCACGGTCAGCTCGGTTCCGGCCACGGTCACCGGCCGCCCGTCGGACAGCTCCCCGTCGGGGGCGCGGCCCGGGTGGGTCATGTCCCACAGCACCCGGTCGTCGGGGTGCAGCAGGATGGGCGCGCCGACGGCGTCGGCCACCGCCGGGGCGGCGTTGACGTGGTCGTTGTGCGCGTGCGTGCACACCACGGCCACGACCCGGCGCCCGCCCACCGCCGCCACGATCGCATCGGCGTCGTGGGCGGCGTCGACGACCACGACCTCCTCGTCGTCACCGACCAGCCAGACGTTGTTGTCGACCTCCCACTCGCCGCCGTCCAGGGCGAAGACCCCGGAGGTGGTCAGGTGCTCCACGCGCGCGCCGCTCACAGCCGCACCACCGAACGCAGGACGTCGCCGCGCTCCATGCGGACGAAGGCCTCCTCGATGTCCCCCAGGCCGATCTCCTCGCTGACGAAGCCGTCCAGGTCCAGACGGCCCTGGAGATAGAGGTCGACGAGCATGGGGAAGTCGCGGGAGGGCAGGCAGTCGCCGTACCAGGACGACTTCAGGGCGCCGCCGCGGCCGAACACGTCCAGCAGGGGCAGCTCCAGGCGCATCTCCGGTGTGGGCACGCCCACCAGGACCACGGTGCCCGCCAGGTCGCGGGCGTAGAACGCCTGCTCGTAGGTCGAGGGCAGGCCGACGGCGTCGATGACCACGTCCGCCCCGAAACCGCCGGTCAGCTCGCGGATCGCCTCGACGGGGTCGGCGGCGGAGGCGTTGACCGTGTGGGTGGCGCCGAACCCGCGCGCCTGGTCGAGCTTGCGGTCCTCCAGGTCCACGGCGATGATCCGGTTCGCCCCGGCGAGTCGGGCCCCGGCCACGGCGGCGCAGCCCACACCGCCGCAGCCGATGACCGCGACCGAGTCGCCGCGGGTCACCCCGCCGGTGTTGACGGCGGCGCCGATCCCGGCCATGATCCCGCAGCCGAGCAGCCCGGCGGCGGCCGGTGAGGCCTGGGGGTCGACCTTGGTGCACTGCCCGGCGGCCACGAGGGTCTTCTCGGCGAACGCGCCGATGCCCAGGGCCGGGGAGAGCTCGGTGCCGTCCTCCAACGTCATCTTCTGCGTGGCGTTGTGGGTGTCGAAACAGTACTGGGGGCGCCCCCGCCGACAGGCGCGGCACTCACCGCACACCGCCCGCCAGTTCAGGACCACGTAGTCCCCGGGCCGGACGTTCGTGACGCCCTCGCCGACGGTCTCCACCACGCCCGCCGCCTCGTGGCCGAGCAGGAACGGGTACTCGTCGTTGATGCCGCCCTCGCGGTAGTGCAGGTCGGTGTGGCAGACCCCGCACGCCTGGACCCTGACCACGGCCTCCCCGGGGCCCGGATCGGGAACCACGATCGTGGTCAGTTCGACGGGTGCTCCCTTGGCACGGGAGATCACACCCTGTACCCGCTGAGACATCTCTGCTCCCAAGACGTGGCTGTTCGGCGGGGCCGGAGGGCCCCGCTCCCGCCACCATGCCCCACCGGGATCACACATGTCCAACATGTGAGATGTGTGGGATTCACGCGTGGGAGTCATCAATAGGGTGCTCCTCGCGCAGCAGGTCGAGGAACGCCCTCGTCGCGCTGGAGGGGTGGGCCCCGCGGGGCGTCGCCAACCCCACCCGCCACCGGGTGCCGCCGGGCAGGGGCGCGCTCAGCAGCCCCGCCGCCTGGGGTTTGTCCACGACCGGGCGCGGCACGACCGCGACCCCCATCCGCCGGCGCACCAGGTCCAGGAGGGTGTACACGTCGTTGACCTGGAGGGCCACCCTGCGGGTGATGCCGAACTCCGCGAACGCCAGGTCCGCGCAGTCCCGCGCGCCCCACCCCGGGTGCAGGTCCACATAGGCCTCCCGCTCCAGCTGGGCCAGTACGTCCCCCGTGTCGATCGCGTGGTCGGGGCCGGCCAGCAGCATCAGCGGCTCCTCCGTGATGTGCGTCAGGTCCACGCCCTCCTCGCCGTCGAGCGTGCCCGCCACCAGGGCCGCGTCCAGCCGCCCGGCCCTCACCTGGTCCATCAGCTGCCCCGTGGCCGCCTGCTGGAGGTTGATGGCCACCTCCGGGTGCAGTGAGCGGTAGGCGTGCAGCAGGGGTGCCGCCTCCACCACGCCCATGCACTGCTCGGTGCCCAGCGCCAGGGCGCCGCGCACCCCGTGGCGGTCGGCCACCAGGTCCCTGAGCCCGTCGGCGGCGGAGAGGATGCGCTGGGCCTCGGCCCACAGCATGCGCCCGGTCGGGGTGGGGGTCACGCGCCGGGTGGTGCGCAGGAGGAGCTGGGTGCCGAGGTCCTTCTCCAGGGCGCGGACCGACGCGGACAGGCCGGACTGGGTGATGCCGAGGTGCTCGGCGGCGCGGGTGAAGTGCTGCTCCTCGCACACCGCGGCGAAGTGTCTCAACTGTCGAAGCTCCACTGCGTCAGCCTAACGAGCGGAGCCGACCGGGCCGACCGCCCCGGCCACGGCGGTCGGCCCGGAGCCCGGTGCCCACCCCGTTTCCTCGCGTCACACCGGCAACGGTTCCGGCGGGCCCGCTACAGGGACGGGGACAGGCCCATCCCGAGGCCGCCGTCCACGGGGATCTCCGCGCCGGAGGTGAAGGTGGCCTCGAACCCCAGGAAGAGCACGGCCCGCGCGACCTCGGCGACGGTGCCGTGGCGGCCCATGGGGGTCGCCTCGTCCCCGACCCTCTTGTGCTCGGCCCTGGTCTCCTCCGTGAGGCCCCTGACGCCCATGGAGGGGGTGTCGACGAAGCCCGGCGCCACCGAGTTCACCCGGATCCCGCGCGGCAGGAGCTCGGAGGCGAGCACCCGCGAGAAGCCCAGAACGGCCGCCTTCGTGCCGGTGTACACGCCCATCCCCGGGGTCCCGCCCGTGTTGGTGACCGACGTGGTGAACACGATGGACCCGCCGTCGGCGACCAGCGGCAGCAGCCGCTGCACCGTGAAGAACGCCCCCTTCGTGTTGACCGCGAACATGTGGTCGTAGGACTCCTCGGTGACCTCCGTGAAGGGGGAGAACTCCGCCGTGCCCACGTTGACGTGCAGGAAGTCGATCCCGCCCAGGGTCGAGCGCACGGTCTCGGCCAGTGCTTCGGTGTCGGCCAGGTCGGCGGCGTCGGCACGCACCACGTGCACCTGCGGCCCCAGCCTGCCGCGCGCCTCCTCCAGGTTCTTCTCGTTGCGCCCCGTCAGCAGGACCCGTGCCCCTCCGGCGACCAGGTCCTCGACCACGCCCAGACCCATACCGTGCGTCCCGCCGATCACCACGGCCCGCTTACCGCTGTACTCGCTCATCGTTCCCACCAGGTGTCTCCCCGTGGGGAGGCCCGGCGGCCTCCCCGTGTGAGCACCACGATGGCCGCGGCCGCCACGGATCCCCCACGGGGACACTACGGTTGGGGCATGCGTTTCGGGGTGCTGGGTCCGCTGGCCGTGTGGACCGACGACGACGAACCCGTCAGGATCGGCGAGGCCAAGGTCCGCGCACTGCTCACGTCCCTGCTGCTGGCCGGGGGAAGGCTGGTGCCCGCCGACCGCCTCGTCCGCGACCTGTGGGGAGACCGCCCGCCCGCCCGGCCCGCCGCCGTCCTCCAGGCCAGGGTCTCCCAGCTGCGCGGCGACCTGGAACGCGCCGAACCCGGAGGGCGCGCCCTGGTCCGCCACCGCGCGCCCGGCTACCTGCTGGAGACGGACGACGTCGACGCCGCCCGGTTCGAGGACCTCCTGCGGCGGGCGGGCGCAGAAGCCGACCCCCGCACCAGGGCGGACCTGTTCACCCGCGCCCTCGACCTGTGGCGCGGTCCGGTCCTCTCCGAGTCCGCGGACACCGAACCCGTCCTGTCCGCCGCCGCGCGGTGGGACGAACTGCGGGTGACCGCCCTGGAGGAGCGCGCCCTGGCCCGCCTCGACCTGGGCGAACACTCCTCGCTCGTGGCCGAGCTCGCCGACGAGGCACTCCGCCACCCCTACCGTGAACGCCTCCACGCAGCCCACATCCGCGCCCTCTACGGCGCGGGCCGCCAGGGTGAGGCGCTCGCCGCCTACGAACGCCTCCGCGCGCGGCTGGCCGCGGAACTGGGGATCGACCCGGGGCCCGAACTGGCCGACCTGCACCGCGCCGTCCTGGTCCAGGACCCGGCCCTGGGCCCGGTACGCGGTCGGGGGCGGACCGCCCAGGCCCCGCCCCGGCACCCGGAACCGCGGCAGCCCCCGCCTCCGGGGACCGGCCTCCTGCCGGTGCCCCCCGGTGACCTGGTCGGACGCGACGCCCACCTGCGCGCCCTGCGCTCCCTGGCCGGGGACCGGCGCCTGGTCACCCTCACGGGCCCCGGCGGGGTCGGCAAGACCCGACTGGCCCTGGCGGTGGCGGCCGGGGACCCGGCCGACGGCGTGCGGTTCGTGGAGCTGGCTGGCCTGCCCCCGGGCGGCGACCCCGTTCCCGTCCTGGCCGCCGCCCTCGGGGTACGCGACGACGGCGCCACCCCCGGCCCCGGGCTCCTGGACAGGGTCGCCGAACTCCTGCGGGGCGGGCACCACCTCCTGGTCCTCGACAACTGCGAACACGTCGTGGCCCCCGTCGCCGCCGCGGTCTCACGGCTGCTGCGCGCCGCCCCCGGCCTGCACGTCCTGGCCACCAGCCAGGTGCCCCTCGACGTCACCGGCGAGCACCTGTACGCGGTCCCCCCGCTGGACCTCCCCGAACCCGGAGCCCACACCCCCGAGGACCTCGCCGCCTCGGGGGTGGTCCGGCTCTTCACCGCCAGGGCGGAGGCCGCGGTCGCCGGGTTCGCGCTCGACGCCGACACCGCACCGGCCGTCGCCACGGTGTGCCGCAGCCTGGACGGGATCCCCCTCGCCCTCGAACTGGCCGCCACCCGGCTGCGCCACATGCGGGCGGCCGACCTCGCCGCCCGCCTGGACGACCGCTTCGCGCTCCTCGGGGTGGGGCGCCGCGACGCGCCCGCCCGCCAGCGCACCCTGCGGGCGGTGATCGACTGGAGCTGGGAACCCCTCGGCGCGCCGGAGCGCGCCGTGCTCTCCCGTCTGGCGGTCCACGCCGACGGCTGCGACCTGGCCACCGCCGAGCAGGTCTGCGCCGACGCGGGCGACGTCCGCCCGGCACAGGTGCTGGACCTGGTCGGCTCCCTCGTCGACCGGTCGCTCGTCGTGGCCTCCGACCACCCCGCGGGAACCCGCTACCACCTCCTGGAGTCGGTGGCCGCGTACGCGCTCGAACGCCTGCGTGAGGCCGGGGAGGAGGGGCGGACCCGGGCCCGCCACGCGGCACACTTCGCCGACCTGGCCGAACACGCCGACTCCCTGGTGCGGGGCGCCGACCAGGGGTACTGGTTGGAGCGCCTGGACCGTGAGAACGCGAACATGCGTGCGGCCCTGGAGTTCGCGGTCGGCGAGCGCGAAGCCGACCTGGCCGCCCGTCTGGCGGGCGCCCTGTGCTGGTACCGGTACCTGCGCGGACGCACCGGGGAGGCCCGCGCCGCCCTGGACGCCGCCCTGTCCGTGCACTCCGGACCGTCGCGCCCCGGCCCGTCAGCGGACGTAGCGTCCCCGGAACCACGGACCCCGGACGGCCGGCCCCGGCCTGCCGGGGCCGCGCGCGCCGAGGCCGTCGTGTGGCGAACGGCCCTGGCCGTTCCCGCGTCCGAGGACGACCGCGCCAGGCGCGCCACCGTCACCGACGACCTCGCCGGCGTCGCGGGCCCGGCCGCCCGCGCCCGGTTGGCCTGGTTCGTCGAGCTCACCCGCTGGGGGCTCGGCGACCTGGACCGCTCGACGCGGCGGACCGAGGAGGCGTACGCCGCGTCACGGGAGGCGGGCGACCCCTGGGGGGCAGCCGTCTGCCAGGTCGGTCTCGCCCAGACCGCGTTCGTCCAGGGCTCCCTGGAGGAGGCCCTGCGCCTGGCGTCCGAGGGTGAGCGCGTCCTGCGCGAACTGGGGGACCGGTGGGGTGTCCTCCAGGCCTCCGACGTCCTCGCCCAGACGGTGGAGGCGCTCGGCGACCTCGCGGGTGCCGCCGAACGGCACACGGAGGGGCTGAGGATCGCCGAGGAGCTGCGCCTGTGGCACACGGTCTCCCTCACACTGTCCGGTCTGGGCAGGATCGCGTTCCTGGACGGCGACCTCGACCGCGCCGACGCCCTGCACGACCGTGCGCTGCGCGTGGCCCAGGAGCACTCCGACGCACTGGCCGAGCAGTTCGCCGACGCGGGGATCGCACTGACGGCCCGCCGCAGGGGCGACCTGGACCTGGCGGAGCGGTCGCTGCGCCGCCGCCTGGAGTGGAACCGGCGCGCGGACGGGCGGATCGGGACCGCGTTCATCCTCACCCAGCTGGGGTTCGTCGCCGAGCAGCGCGGCGACGCCGCCGTGGCGCTGGACCTGCACCGGCAGGGACTGGCCGAGGCCGAGCGCAGCGGCGACCCCAGGGCCGTCGCGCTGGCCCTGGAGGGGCTGGCCGGGGCGCGCTCCCTGGCCGGGGAGCACGGCGGGGCCGCCGAACTCCTGGAACGCGCCCACGCCCTGCGCGACGGGGTCGGAACCCCGCTGCCGGCCGCCGAGCGCTGGGACGTCGACCGGATCACCGAGCGGATCCGGGCCGGCTCAGGCTGAGCGGGGACGTCCGGCCGCCGGGCCGGGACACGCCACGGTGTCGGGAACGCGGTGGTGCGGGCCGCCCGCGGCCCCTCCGGGGAGCGGGCAGGGCCGGTGGGGCCGGGGGAGGGCCGCCGGAAGGGGCGAAGAGAAAGGGCGGTGCCCGCCGGGGGACGACGGGCACCGCCGGATCCGGTCACGAGTGACGCTGAACGGGGAAGCGTCCTCGCGGTGGGTCAGCGGGTGAAGTCGTCCGCTCCCCGGCCGGGGCCGTGGTAGAACTCGCGCTCCGGCTCGTCGTCGGGCACGGGCGGGTAGGTCGGGCCCTCACCGGAGGGTTCGCGCAGCGCGTCCACGTCCATGCCCTGGGCCGTGAGCACGCTCGCGGCCGCGTTGCGCAGGTTGGGGAGCATCGCGTAGAGGACGTTGCCGGGGCAGGCGGTGGCGTTGAAGTCCCGGTGGCCCCGGATCGCGCTCTGCGGGTTGAGCCCGTAGGCCCCGCACAGCCAGGCCAGGGTGGCGACGAGGGAGTTGGTCAGGCCCTGCGTGGGCCCCGTGGTCATGTAGGTGCCCTCGTTCTCGATCCCGATGCAGGTGCTGTTGTTGTTGGCGACGTGGGTACCCACGACGTGTCGGCCCGCCGCGATGGCTTCCGGGGTGCGGTCGCGACCCTCCATGACGTGTCCGCCGCGGCTGATGGTCAGCTGCTGCCCCGCGTCGATCCAGCCGTTGCTGTCCATGTGGTAGTTCTGGATCGACTTGGACAGGGCCAGGGCGTGGTCGAGTGAGTAGTTGGTGCTGTTGGCCGTGGCGGTGTGGTGGACCACGATGTAGCTGGGCCGCGTGGCCAGGACCTGGATCGGGCTCGACGGCGGCCGGGCGTTCCAGGAGCCGCGCCAGTACAGGTACGGCTGGGCGGCCTGGGCTGAGGCGCTCGTGGCGCTGCCCACGGTGAACGCCCCGCCGAGGATGGCGGCGCCCGAGGCCACGGCCGCTCCGCGCAAGATGGTGCGTCGGCCCGGTCCGGGCGGGTGGGTGGGGGGCATGAGGGGGACCCTTCGTGGGGGATAGTTACCTGCCAGTTCATAAAAGAACACGACCACGGACCGTGCGCAAAGGGTGACTTGGCGATTTCTGTGTCCGCTACCGGCCAGAATGTAAACCACCTACCCCCGTAGGCAGAAGGTGTGCCCGGGTGTACCGCGACGCATGTCCGGGAGAATAAGCGATCTGATGTAGCAGATGTCTTTCCGGGGGTTTTCGCGGGAATGGCAGTGGCGTTTCCCGGCGATTTCAGGAATCGTTTCCGCAAAGGCCGTACGCGGTGGTCGTGCCGTTTTCCCCGGCGCCGCTCCTTTCCCGGGGCGCGGGTCGGAGCGCGAGGTCGGAGCACTGCCGAAAAAGGCAGGGAAACGTCACGGGGCCCGGTGGGACGCGTGGTCCCACCG
>NZ_JBHXQY010000072.1:0-33262 GCF_042716955.1 Nocardiopsis sp. NPDC058631
TTTTTGTTTTAATCCCACCGCCCCCCGGGGCCCCGTACCCGGGGGCCAACCCCCCCCCAAATGAGTTGGGGGGGGGGGGTTTTTTAAGTTCAACCCCGGCCACCCCCCTTTGGGGGGAGACAGCCCTACGAGGCGGGATGCACCACGACGTAGCGGTTGGGCTCCTCACCCTCGGACTCGCTGCGCAGCCCGGCCGCGGCCACCGCGTCGTGCACGACCTTGCGCTCGAACGGGGTCATCGGCTCCAGAGGATGGATCTCACCGGAGGCCTTGACCTTGTCCGCGGCCTCGGTCCCGATCTGGAAGAGCACCTTGCGGCGGCCCTCGCGGTAGCCGCCGATGTCCAGCATCAGCCGGCTGCGCTCACCCGTCGCCCGGTGGACGGCCAGTCGGGTCAGTTCCTGGAGGGCCTCCAGGACCTCGCCGTCCTCGCCGATCAGCTCGTCGAGGGTGGCCCCCACGACGGAGACCATCGCACGGTCGCCCTCGACGTCCATGTCGATGTCGCCGTCGAAGTCCCCGATGTCGAGGAGTCCCTCGATGTAGTCCGCGGCGATGTCGCCCTCGTTCTCCAGGGCCTCCACATCGACTCCGGCCTCGGGCGCCTCAGCCACCGCTACTCCACCGTTCTCTTCCTCGCTACTGCCCACAGCGATCCCGTCTCCTCATCCATCACGCCCTGGCCGTCGTACGCCTCAGGGGCATTGTCGCCTGCGCACTCGAAAGTCTTCGCAACCGACCGAAGCCGGGAGGGGCCCCTACAGGGGTCCACCGCCGGCGCGCTTGGAACGCGGCTGCTTCTTCGGCTGCTTGCGTTCGATCTTAGGCTGTTCCTTCGGCTCAGGAGCGGATTCGACAGCCTTCTTTCGGCCGAGCATCCCCTTCGCGGAGCCGCTGGGGGAGGCACCGCCCTTGGCCTTGTCGTCGGCCTGGCCGGGAAGGGGCTGCTTCCGGTAGAGGAAGTGCTGCTGGACCATCGTCCAGACGTTGGAGGTCACCCAGTAGACGAGCACACCCACGGGCATCGCCAGACCGAAGAGCCCGAAGAGGGGCGCCATGTACATCATGATCTTCTGGGTCTGCATCATGGGGTTGTCAGGCATCTGCGAGATGCTGCGCTTCATGCTCTGACGCATGGTGAGGAAGGTCGTCGTCCCCATCAGCACACAGGCGATGGCGATGATGACCTTGGCCATGATCGGGTTGGTGGCGCCCAGCGCCATCAGCTCTTCGGGAGAGCTGTTGAACTGCGCGGCGACCGGTGCCGAGAAGATCAGAGCCTGGCGGGCGCTCTCCACCAGCTCCGGCGTGAAGTTGTACTGGACGTTGCCCTCGGCGACGCTCCGCAGCACGCTGAAGAGCGCGAAGAAGACCGGCATCTGCAGGAGGAGCGGAAGGCAACCCATGATCGGGTTGGTGCCGCTCTCCTGGTACAGCTTCATGGACTCCTGCTGGAGCCGCTGCTGGTCGTGCTTGTAGCGCTCCCGCAGCTTCATGATCTTCGGCTGGATGTCCTGCATCTTCCGCTGCGTGTTCATCTGCTTGACGAACAGCGGGACGAGCAGGAGCCGCATGAGCACGGTGAGCAGCACGATGGACAGGCCCCAGGCCCAACCGCTGTCTGTGTCGAGGCCGATGAAGGTCAGACCAGCGTGGATCTTGACCAAGATCCAGCCGACGATGTTGTAAAGCCAGTCCAGCACCGGCCAACTCCTATTTGCTTCGGTTCAGCTACTGGTCCCCGGGAGCGGTTCCGGCGTGACCGGCCTCGCCCGTAGACTCCTCGGACTCCTCGCTCCGGCGCCCTCTGGGCGGCGGAACCGGATCAAGACCCCCCGGGTGGAAGGGGTGGCAACGGCCGATTCGCCTGATCGCCAACCACGACCCGTAGAGGGCTCCGTGCACACGCAGTGCCTGGACGGCGTACGTGCTGCACGAAGGGTAGAAACGGCAGACCGGGGGGAAGAGCGGGCTGATGAAGCGTTGGTAGCCCCGGATGGGCAGGATCAGCACACGCGCGAACGCCGTCGGTCTGTGCTCGGTCATCGGCTCGCCCACCGTTCTCCACCCTCGTCCGGGCAGCGGTTCCCTGCTGCTTCGCTCTTCGCCGGTCCCGCCTCGGGCGGCCGGGGTCCACCGCGGCCGCGCCGACGACGCGACGACGATCCGCGGGGACGCATCACCGCGGCGATCGCGCTGTCGAGTTGCGAGGCCAGGTCCTCCTGCCGCAGGGAAGCGGAGGCGGGCTTGGCACGCACTACCAGCAGGCTACCGTTTGGCAGAACAGCCAAGAGGGGCCGCATCGCATGGCGCAGCCTGCGCTGGACGCGCTTGCGCACCACCGCTCCCCCGACCGCCTTGCTCACGACGAAACCGACGCGTGGCGGGTCCGCCGGAGCCGCCGGATCGGCGGTCCCGGACGGGGGCGGGAGGTAGACGACGCCCACGGCGTCGCGCGACGAGCGCCGGCCGGAGCGCATGACGGAAGCGAACTCGGCGCTGTGGCGCATCCGGTTCCTCGGCGACAGCATCCGCGCTCCTCCGGGTGTCGGGACTTCTCCCCACGAAAAAGGGACCGGCCGGCGAGAAGGCCGGACCGGTCCCGAAGAACTTGGGGCTGAGCGTGGCCTAGTGGCTCACGGTCAGCTCCGCGCGCCCCTTACGACGCCGCGAGGCGATGATGGCGCGACCGGCGCGCGTACGCATGCGCAGCCGGAAGCCGTGGACCTTCGCGCGACGCCGGTTGTTCGGCTGGTACGTACGCTTGCTCACTACTGGCTCCAGGGGCGTGTCAGGAAAGTACTACGACGGACCCCCAGGATATGCGGGGTCCCAGGGTGCATGAGCCGCAGCCGCGCGACCGTTGTGACAGGTGCGCAGGCAGATGGTCGGCATAAGCATAAAGAAGATACGACCTGGTGCGGTCGCGGTCAAATCAGACCTGTCCGGGCCGCTCCGGGCGGCCTCCCTGGAACCGCGGACGGCCCCTCCGCTGCGGCCCACCCCCGCCACCAGCCTGTGGACAACTTGTTGCCCACAGGGGCGTTCGGCTTCCACACACCACCCTCCCTGTGGATAACCTCAGCCTGTGGATAACTCACGGCGCCACCGCCTCCCTCCGCGCCCGCCCCCGGGGGCAGCGCGCGTACACACGCTCTGACCTGCGCATTGTGGATAAGCCAACGCTGTGCACAGAGATCTGCCATCCTGTGGATAAACCTGTGGACAACTTGTGGACAACGCCCTCGATCTGTGGATACCCCGTCATGTCCACCCGGGTGGCGGCTCTGGGGCAGTGAGGTTGTCCACAGGCCCAAACCGCACCGAAACGCCTACCCCACCGCGTTCCCCTGCCCCGGCACTACCCCGGGGGGAGGACAATGGGAAGCCGCCCTCCGAGGCCTGCGGCCCCCCGCGGGCGCATGACCGACGGCACTCCGCAGGCTCCCCCGTCGCCCGTCCCCTCCCGCTCCACCCGCACCGCACAGATCCGCACCGAAGGGACAGCACCCATGGCAGGTCACCTTGGCTGACGCACAGGTCAACCTCGCAATGGTCTGGTCCAGCGTGTTGGACGGGATCGACAACGACTCCCTGCCAGCGCACCAGAGGGCATGGCTGCCGCAGACCCGTCCGCTGGGCCTGATCGAGGACACCGCGCTGATCGCGGCGCCCAACGAGTTCACCAAGAAGGTGCTGGAGACGCGCCTCTACCCGGCCATCAGCAAGGCGCTCTCCGCGCACCTGGGCCGGGAGATCCGGGTCGCGGTGACGGTCGACCCGACCGCCGTGCCGACCCCGCCCCCCACCCCGGCGGCCCCGACGTCCTACGGCGCCCCGATCGGCCGGGGTGTGGACGCGGACCGCGCACACACCTTCTCCCCGGGAACCCCCGGCCCCGCCTCGGCCGGATCGTCCTCGCCGACGGCCCCGGAGCCCCACGGGGGCGGGAGTCCGGCCCCGCAGGCACGGCCCGAGCCCAGGGGCCAGCACGCGCGCCCGGCCCCGCAGCAGGCGGAACGGCACCCCGAGGACGGGAGCGCCCCGACCGTGGCCGGGGACGCCGCCGTGGGAGCGGGAGCCCACCACACCCCGGCGCCGCAGGCACCCCACCGTCCGTGGCCGACCGGCGAGGCCGAACGCGCCGACCTGCTCGGCCCCGCCCCGGCCGCGGACGGCTACCCGCACGACGGCGGATCCGGCCCCTCCGCGGACGGCCAGGGCGCCCAGTCGTACGCGGCCCGCGACATCCCGGCTCCCTGGGTCCAGCAGACCTTCGCGACCCCGCAGGAGACACCGACCTCCCGCCTGTGGGAGCAGCCCTCCGCCAGGGAGCGCCACCGGGAGCCGGAGTCGTGGCAGCAGCAGAGCTGGAGCGGCCCCGGCTGGGACCAGCCCAACCGGTGGGAGACCCCGCGGGGCCCGTCCGCCCGGCCCGAGCCGTTCCCGGGGCCGGGGGAGGAGGCGGACCAGGCACCCGCGGCCCCGGACCCCGAGCAGCGGTCGCAGCCGGTCCGGGCTTCGGCGCGGCCCGCCCCGCCCTCCCCGTCAGCGCCCCCCGGGCGTTCCCCGGAGGTCCCGCCGGGCGAGCACGCGCGGCTCAACCCCAAGTACACCTTCGACACCTTCGTCATAGGCTCCAGCAACCGCTTCGCGCACGCGGCGTCGGTCGCTGCGGCCGAGGCTCCGGCCAAGGCCTACAACCCCCTGTTCATCCACGGGGGCTCCGGGCTGGGCAAGACCCACCTGCTGCACGCCATCGGGCACTACACGCACCGTCTCTACGAGGGCTCGCGCGTGCGGTACGTCAGCTCCGAGGAGTTCACCAACGAGTTCATCAACTCGATCCGGGACGGCAAGGCGGACGGGTTCCGCCGCCGCTACCGGGACATCGACGTGCTCCTGGTGGACGACATCCAGTTCCTGGAGAACAAGGAGCAGACGCAGGAGGAGTTCTTCCACACCTTCAACACGCTGCACAACTCCGACAAGCAGATCGTCATCTCCAGCGACCGGCCGCCCAAGCAGCTGACGACGCTGGAGGACCGGATGCGCAGCCGGTTCGAGTGGGGCCTGCTCACCGACGTCCAACCGCCCGAGCTGGAGACGAGGATCGCGATCCTGCGCAAGAAGGCGGCGCAGGAGGGTCTGGCCGCCCCGCCGGAGGTCCTGGAGTTCATCGCCAGCAAGATCTCCACCAACATCCGCGAACTGGAGGGAGCGCTGATCCGCGTGACCGCCTTCGCGAGCCTGAACCGGCAGTCGGTCGACCTGGACCTCACCAGCCAGGTGCTGCGCGACCTGGTACCCAGCACGGAGGTACCGGAGGTCACGGCCGGGGCGATCATGTCGCAGACGGCCGCGTACTTCGGCCTGACGGTCGAGGACCTGTGCGGGACGTCGCGTTCCCGGGTCCTGGTGACGGCCAGGCAGATCGCCATGTACCTGTGCCGGGAGCTGACCGATCTGTCCCTGCCCAAGATCGGGCAGCAGTTCGGGCGCGACCACACCACGGTCATGCACGCCGACCGCAAGGTCCGCGCGCTGATGGCCGAGCGGAGGTCGATCTACAACCAGGTGCACGAGCTCACCAGCCGGATCAAGGACCAGCCCTCGCTGACCTGAGCCGCGTTCCGCGTAGGGAGGGGGTCCGCCGTCCGGCGGGCCCCCTCCCTGGCGTCAGGCCCCTGTCGGCGGCCCCCGGCCCCCTCCCGCGGCTTCCCTGCTGCCCCGGGCCGGGGGGAGGCCGCAAGCCGACACGTCGCCCTGTGGACATGTCGACCCGTCCACAGGGCGACGTGTCGACATCTCGTGCTCCGGTACCCGGTTGCGAGCCCTCCGGCCGAGTTATCCACAGGCTTGTGCGCGTGAACGCCCCGCCTTGGGCGGGTTCGCCGGTCCGCACACCGCAGGGGCGGTTCGTCCGCGACACTCACCGTTTCCCCTGGTTCAGGGGCCTCACGGCCCCCTGTTGCCCTGCCCACACCGGCGTCGGGGGGCGTCCGGCGGTGCTCCGCCCCTGATCACGGCGCATGCCGGGGAGAGGGCCTGTGGAAAAACCTGTGCACAGACTCTTTGTCCATGTTCGGGAGGTCTGTGGAGGGTGTCGGAAAAAAACTTTGGCGGATTCTCGCGGAGGTTATCCACAGGAGGAGGGTGAAATCTGTGGACAACCCTGTGGACAAGCTGTGGACAACCGCTCCGAAGCTGTGGGTAACCCACCCCTTCCCTGTGGACGCCCACCAGGCCCCTCACGCTTCCACACCCCGCTCTGCTGTGGACAACCTGGGGAAAACCTGTGGACGAACCTGTGGACGCCGTGTGGACAACCAAGAGGGGCCTCTGGTTGTCCACAGGACCCTTGAGTTACGCACAGGGTTACGCACAGGGCCTGTGGACAAAAATTCGCGCTCTGACCTGCAGCAATGATGGTTATCCACATTATCCACAGGCCCTACTACTACGGCGCACCTTCATTAACCAAAGTGTGGCTTCACAACAGCTTCGCGGAAAATCTGTGGACAACGGCCCGAAACGAGAGCGACGACAGACCGGTGCCGAGCTGTCAGCGGCAGGGGAGGAATCCGGGTAACGTGTGGTCTCGCCCCTGTCCTCCGCCGCCCACATCCGAGCGGTGGCCCCTACGGGATCCGAGCCGGCTCCCAGGCGCTGTCCACAGCCCTGTCGACGGAGTCCTCCGGCAGACCCCAGACACCCCACGAGCTGCAACGTTGAGGCTTCGACCGGTACACCGGTCGTGCGGAAAGTGAGTCGGAGAGTGAAGTTCCGGGTCGAACGCGACGTCCTGGCCGAGGCAGTCGCCTGGACCGCGCGCACACTGCCGACGCGCCCCTCGGTGCCGGTCCTGGTCGGCATCCTGCTGGAGGCCGGCGAGTTCGAGGGCCGACAGCAGCTGCGCCTGTCCGGCTTCGACTACGAGGTCTCCACCCAGGCTGCGGTCGACGTCGAGGTCGAGGAGCCCGGCCAGGTCCTGGTCACCGGCAAGCTCCTCGCCGAGATCACCCGCAACCTTCCTCCACAGGCTGTGCAGGTCGCCACCGACGGGTCCAAGGTCGTCGTCACCGGCGGCAGCGCGAAGTTCACGCTCAACACCATGCCCGTCGAGGACTACCCCACGCTCCCGGAGATGCCCGGCGTGAGCGGGACCATCGGCAGCGACGCCTTCGCGGCGGCCGTCAGCCAGGTGGCCGTCGCCGCCGGCCGTGACGACACCCTGCCGATGCTGACCGGCGTCCGCGTCGAGATCGAGGGCGAGACGATCACGCTCGCCTCCACCGACCGCTACCGCCTGGCCGTGCGCGAGCTGACCTGGAAGCCGGAGAACCCCGACCTCTCCGCGGTCGCGCTGGTCCCGGCCAAGACGCTCCACGACACCGCCAAGTCGCTGACCTCCGGCGCCGAGATCTCCATCGCGCTCTCCAGCAGCGACTCCGGCGAGGGCATGATCGGCTTCGCGGGCGGCGGGCGCCGCACCACCACACGCCTGCTGGACGGTGAGTTCCCCAAGTACCGGGCGCTCCTGCCGGACACGTTCAACTCCGTCGCCGAGGTCGGACGCGCCGAGTTCATCGAGGCGGTCAAGCGCGTGTCGCTCGTCGCCGAGCGCAACACCCCCCTGCGACTCTCCTTCAGCCAGGGCCAGCTGGTCCTGGAGGCCGGTACCGGCGAGGAGGCCCAGGCCGTCGAGGTCCTGGAGGCCGAGCTGGACGGCGAGGACATCCAGATCGCGTTCAACTCCGGGTTCCTGCTGGACGGGCTCGGCGCCATCGGCACCGACGTCGCCCGCATGAACTTCACCACCTCGACCAAGCCGTCGATCCTCACCGGGAAGCCGGCGGAGGAGGGCTCGGCCCCCGAGTACCGCTACCTGATCATGCCGGTGCGTCAGCCCGGCTGATCCGGACAGGTTTGATTGACTGGCGTCCGCCGACCGGCCCGCGGCTTCCGCCCCGGGCCGGTCGGCGTCCAACCGCAGGTGGCGAAGGGGAGCACAACCATGCAGCTCGGCATGATCGGTCTCGGCAAGATGGGCGGCAACATGGCCGCCCGGCTCCGGGAGAAGGGCCACGAGGTCATCGGCTACGACGTCGCCTCCGAGGAGCGCGACGTCGACACCCTGGACGCGTTGGTCGGCCGCCTGGCCGCCCCCCGGACGGTCTGGGTGATGGTCCCCGCGGGTGACCCCACCTCCGCCACGGTCGCCGAGCTCGGCGGGCTCCTTGAGGAGGGCGACCTCGTCATCGAGGGCGGCAACACCCACTACGTCGACGACCGCACCCGCGCGGAGTCCCTGTCGGCCAAGGGCATCGGCTACGTCGACGCCGGTGTCAGCGGCGGTGTCTGGGGCCGGCAGAACGGCTACGGCATCATGGTCGGCGGTGCGGCGGCCGACATCGAGCGGGCGCGCCCGGTCTTCGACGCCCTCACCCCCGACGAGGGCGGCGGCTTCGTGCACGCCGGCGGCGTCGGCGCGGGCCACTTCGTGAAGATGGTCCACAACGGCATCGAGTACGGCATGATGCAGGCCTTCGCCGAGGGCTACGAGCTCATGGCAGCCTCGGACGTCGTGGACGACGTGCCGGGCACGTTCGAGAGCTGGCGCGAGGGCACGGTCGTACGGTCGTGGCTGCTCGACCTGCTCTCCCGGGCCCTGGAGCAGGACCCCGACCTCGCGGAGCTGCGCGGCTACGCCCAGGACTCCGGAGAGGGCCGGTGGACGGTCCAGGCCGCCGTGGACCTCGCCGTCCCGGCCCCGGCGATCACCGCGGCGCTCTTCGCCCGGTTCGCGTCCCGCCAGGACGACAGCCCCTCCATGAAGGTCGTCGCCGCACTGCGCAACCAGTTCGGCGGGCACGCCGTCACCAAGGCCGGCGCCGCCGACGACCACGACGAGCCCTGACCCTTCACCCCGGCCCCGCCGCACCCGCACCATCCTCTCCCCTCCGGGGACGCGCCCCCGTGCCCGTCCCCGGGACCACCGCACCCTTCTCCGCCCGTTGTCCGCGTCACCGCCCCAGGAGGAAGGCCGGATGTACGTATCCCACCTGCAACTGGCCGACTTCCGCTCCTACGAGTCCGCGCTGCTGGAACTCGCGCCCGGCGTGAGCGTGTTCGTCGGCTCGAACGGCCAGGGCAAGACCAACCTCGTCGAGGCGATCGGCTACGTGGCCACCCTGGGCAGCCACCGGGTCTCCTCCGACACCCCGCTGGTCCGCCAGGGTGCGCCCCGCGCGATCGTCCGGGCGAAGGTGGTCCGCGACGAGCGCGCCATGGTGGTGGACCTGGAGCTCAACCCCGGCCGCGCCAACCGGGCCAGGATCAACCAGGCCGCCGCAGGTCGGCCGCGCGACGTCCTGGGGATCCTGCGCACGGTGCTGTTCGCGCCGGAGGACCTGGCCCTGGTCAAGGGCGATCCCGGTGAGCGCCGTCGTTTCCTGGACGACCTCCTGGTGGCCCGTACACCCCGTATGGCGGGGGTCCGCTCCGACTACGACCGGGTGCTCAAGCAGCGCAACGCACTGCTGAAGTCGGCCTCCAGCCGTATGTTCAAGCAGCGCTCGGCGCCCGACCTGAGCACGCTGCAGGTCTGGGACGACCACCTGGCCGAGGCGGGTGCGGAGCTGCTGGCGGCGCGGCTGGGGCTGGTGGAGGAGCTGCGTCCGCGGATCGGGGCGGCGTACGCCGGGCTGGCCGACGCGGGCGGGCCGGCCGTCCCCCACTACCGGAGTTCCGCGGCTCCGGAGGGGGTCGGGCTTCCCGAGGACCGTCCACAGCTCGCGGACGTGCTTCGCGCGGCCATGGCGGAGTCGCGGGACAAGGAGCTCCAGCGCGGGATCAGCCTGGTGGGGCCGCACCGGGACGACCTCCACCTCCAGCTCGGGGAGCTTCCGGCCAAGGGGTACGCCAGCCAGGGGGAGTCCTGGTCGTACGCCCTGTCACTCAAACTCGCCGCGTTCGAGCTGCTGAGAGCGGACGGGGACGACCCGGTGCTCATCCTGGACGACGTGTTCGCCGAACTCGACAGCGAGCGGCGCCGCAGGCTGGCCGAACGGGTGCGCGACGCCGAGCAGGTCCTGGTGACCGCCGCCGTCGCCGAGGACATCCCCGAGGAGCTGGACGGTGCGCGGTTCGGCGTGCGCGAGGGGGCAGTCGAGGGTGAGTGACCGCTATCCACAGCCTGTGGACGCGCCGCGCGGATTCCCGCAGCCCGACCCCGGCCCGGGGGCGTCGGCCTTCGGTCAGGGCGTGCTCCGTCCACAGGCTGTGGACGGAGCACGCCGCTCCCCCGACCCGGCTTCGTCCGCCCCGCCCGCTCCGGTGGTCCCCGCCGAACCCGTGGCGTCCGGCGCCGACCTCGCGCGGCAGGCGCTCGCCCGGGCCAAGGCCGAGGCGCGGGACCGAGGTGCCGTGCCCCGCGGCTCCCAGCGCTCCCGGCGGCGTGGCCGGTTGCGGTCACGCAACGAGCCTCAGCTGTTCGGCGAAGCCGTGCGGACCTGGCTGATCGAGCACGGGTGGCAGGAGCAGGTGGCGATCGGTGGCGTGTTCGGCCGCTGGTCGGACATCGTGGGGGAGTTCAACGCCGAACACATCCGCCCCGAGAGCTACGCGGAGGGTGAACTGGTCGTGGTGGCCGACTCGCCGACGATGGCCGCCCACGCGCGGGCGATGGTGCGCGATCTGATGCGCCGCCTCAACGAGGAGCTGGGCGACGGGACCGTGGTCGCCATCAAGGTCAAAGGTCCCGGGTTCCGGCGCCGCTGAACCGCCCCCGCGCCGGCTGCCGTACCGGTGCGGGCCCCGTTCTCCGTCCACAGCCTGTGGATAGTCGCAGGTGAGCGCGTTTTCGCCAGAAGCACTGTGCTGTCGGGGGTGCGGGACGCGGGGTGCGCGAACCGCGGGGGCGATGCCGATCCGGTGCCGTCCCCAACGCCACTGAAGCGCGCCGGGACTTGCGGAAGACCCCTCCCGCGTGTAGGGAGTCGGCTCCCTCCCTGAACGTTCGTTGTGATGCGGCACAGGGCCGCCAATGCCACTTTGTCGTACCGCGCGGGGTATCATGGAGACGGTTCTTCAGACGCCTGTAGCCGGTACCACGCCCCCAGGAGAGGGTGGGCGCACGGCCCATGCGGCTAACGGTGATCCCCCAGGTGTCGCGGCACGTTGACCCTCCGATCCCCGTGTCGCGGGCCTACCGTCGTCCGCTCGGCCACGGTCGGCAGGCGTCCCCAGCAGGAGGGTGTTCCCAGTTGGCCTACGACGCAAGTTCAATCACGGTTCTCGAGGGTCTTGAGGCAGTACGCAAGCGCCCCGGCATGTACATCGGTTCCACCGGAGAGCGGGGCCTGCACCACCTTGTCTACGAGGTGGTCGACAACTCGGTCGACGAGTCGCTGGCCGGGCACGCGGACGCCATCGAGGTCACCCTGTTGGAGGACGGCGGGGTGAGGGTGGCCGACAACGGCCGCGGCATCCCGATCGGCCTCCACCCGGTGGAGAAGCGTCCCGCGGTCGAGGTCGTGCTGACCACGCTCCACGCGGGCGGCAAGTTCGACGGCAAGTCCTACGCGGTCTCCGGCGGCCTGCACGGCGTCGGCGTCTCCGTCGTCAACGCGCTGTCCACCGCCCTTGACGTGGAGATCCGCCTCGACGGCCACGTCTGGCGCCAGCACTACGAGATGACCGCGCCCACGGGCGATCTCATCAAGGGCGAGGCGAGCGACGAGACCGGTACCCAGATCACGTTCTGGCCGGACGGCTCCATCTTCGAGACGACGACGTTCACGTTCGAGACCCTCGCCCGCCGGATGCAGGAGATGGCCTTCCTCAACAAGGGGCTGTCCATCACCATCCGGGACGAGCGGCCCGAGCACACCGACGGCGGCCCGACCGTCAACACGTTCCACTACGAAGACGGCCTCTCGGACTACGTCCGGCACATCAACGCCAAGAAGGAGCCGGCGCACGCGTCGATCATCTCCTTCGAGGAAGAGGGCGACGGCATCGCGGTCGAGATCGCCATGCAGTGGAACCAGTCGTACACCTCGTCGGTCCACACCTTCGCCAACACGATCAACACGGCTGAGGGCGGCACCCACGAGGAGGGCTTCCGCTCCGCGCTCACCACCCTGGTCAACCGGTACGCCCGCGACCAGAAGCTGCTGCGCGAGAAGGACGACAACCTCACCGGTGACGACATCCGCGAGGGCCTGACCGCGATCATCTCGGTCAAGCTCACCGACCCGCAGTTCGAGGGCCAGACCAAGACGAAGCTCGGCAACACCGAGGCCAAGTCCTACGTCCAGAAGGTCACCAACGAGCACCTGCGCGACTGGTTCGAGCGCAACCCGGGCGAGGCCAAGGACGTCGTGTCCAAGGCCAGCCAGGCCGCCCGCGCCCGTGTCGCCGCCCGCCAGGCACGCGACCTCACCCGCCGCAAGACCCTGCTGGAGACCACCTCACTTCCGGGAAAGCTGTCGGACTGCCAGTCCACCAACCCGGAGGAGTGCGAGGTCTACATCGTCGAGGGCGACTCGGCCGGCGGCTCCGCCAAGGGCGGTCGCAACCCGCACAACCAGGCCATCCTGCCCATCCGCGGCAAGATCCTGAACGTGGAGAAGTCCCGGATCGACCGGATCCTCAAGAACAACGAGGTCCAGGCGATCATCACCGCCCTGGGCACCGGCATCCACGAGGAGTTCGACGCCGAGAAGCTCCGGTACCACAAGGTCATCCTCATGGCCGACGCCGACGTCGACGGTCAGCACATCCGCACGCTGCTTCTCACCCTGCTGTTCCGCTTCATGAAGCCGCTGGTCGAGGCCGGGAACGTGTACCTGGCCGCGCCGCCGCTGTACAAGATCAAGTGGGACCAGAAGGGCAGCGACGCGAGCTACGCCTTCTCCGACGCCGAGCGGGACCGGGTCATCGAGGCCGGGATCGCCCAGGGGAAGAGGGACCCGCGCCCGCGCGACATGGTGCAGCGGTTCAAGGGTCTGGGCGAGATGAACGCCAACGAGCTGTGGGACACCACGATGGACCCGGACCGCCGCGTCCTCCTCCAGGTCAGCCTGGAGGACGCGGCCCAGGCCGACGAGATGTTCAGCGTGCTCATGGGAGAGGACGTCGAGTCGCGGCGCGCCTTCATCCAGCGCAACGCCAAGGACGTCCGCTTCCTGGACATCTAGAGGGACCGTGTCCGGGGCGCGGTCCCGGGCAGTGAACCACGCTCAACGCAAGCTTCGTAGAAGGGATCGACATCCGTGACGGATGCGAACAACCCGGACGCTCCTGAGGGTGCGGACTCCACTGTGGAGGCGCCCCCGCGTGTGACCGACCGGATCGAGCCGGTCGACATCCAGGTCGAGATGCAGCGCAGCTACCTCGACTACGCGATGTCGGTCATCGTCGGCCGTGCACTCCCCGACGTCCGCGACGGCCTCAAGCCCGTCCACCAGCGCGTGCTCTACGCGATGTACGACGGCGGCTACCGCCCCGACCGCGGCTACTTCAAGTGCGCCCGCGTCGTCGGCGACGTGATGGGCAACTACCACCCGCACGGCGACAGCGCCATCTACGACACCCTCGTGCGCCTCGCCCAGTGGTGGTCCATGCGGATGCCCCTGGTCGACCCCAACGGCAACTTCGGCTCCCCGGGCAACGACCCGGCCGCCGCCATGCGGTACACCGAGTGCAAGCTCGCCCCGCTGGCCATGGAGATGCTCCGGGACATCGACAAGGAGACCGTCGACTTCCGGCCCAACTACGACGGCCGTTCCTCCGAACCCGTCGTTCTTCCGGCCCGCTTCCCGAACTTGCTGGTCAACGGCTCGTCGGGCATCGCGGTCGGTATGGCGACCAACATCCCGCCGCACAACCTGCGCGAGATCTCCGACGGCGTCAACTGGTACCTCGACAACCCGGAGAGCGGGGACGAGGAGCTCCTCGACGCACTGATCCAGCGGGTCAAGGGCCCCGACTTCCCGACCCGGGGACTCATCGTCGGCAAGCGCGGCATCGAGGAGGCGTACCGGACCGGTCGCGGCTCCATCACCATGCGCGCCGTGGTCGAGGTCGAGGAGGACCCCCGGGGCCGCCAGACCCTGGTCATCACCGAGCTGCCCTACCAGGTCAACCCGGACAACCTCGCCCTGAAGATCGCCGACCTCGTCAAGGACGGCAAGATCACCGGCATCGCCGACGTCCGGGACGAGAGCAGCGGCCGGACCGGCCAGCGCCTGGTCATCGTGCTCAAGCGCGACGCCGTGGCCAAGGTGGTCCTCAACAACCTCTACAAGCACACGCAGCTCCAGGAGACCTTCGGCGCGAACATGCTCGCGCTGGTCGACGGCGTGCCGCGGACCCTGCGCCTGGACCAGATGATCCGGCACTGGGTCAAGCACCAGGTCGAGGTCATCGTCCGGCGCACCCAGTACCTGCTGCGCAAGGCCGAGGAGCGGGCGCACATCCTGCGCGCGCTGCTGCGCGCCATGGACCGCATCGACGAGGTCATCAGCCTCATCCGGGCCAGCGCCTCCGCCGACGAGGCGCGCACCGGTCTGATGAACCTCCTGGAGATCGACGACATCCAGGCCCGCGCGATCCTCGACATGCAGCTGCGCAAGCTCGCCGCGTTGGAGCGCAACGCCCTGACCGCCGAGTACGACGAGCTGATGTCCCAGATCGCCGACTACAACGACATTCTCGCCTCGGACGTCCGCCAGCGGAGCATCATCCGCCAGGAGCTCGGGGAGATCGTCGAGAAGTACGGCGACGAGCGGCGCACGCACATCATCCCGTTCGAGGGTGACATGCGCATGGAGGACTTCATCGCCGAGGAGGACGTGGTCGTCACGATCTCCCGCGGTGGATACGCCAAACGCACCCGTATCGACAACTACCGGGCGCAGAAGCGCGGCGGCAAGGGTGTACGCGGCGCCCAGCTCAAGCAGGACGACATCGTCCAGCACTTCTTCGTCACCACCACCCACCACTGGATCCTGTGCTTCACGAACCAGGGCCGGGTGTACCGGACGAAGGCGTACGAGCTGCCGGAGGCGGCACGCGACGCGCGCGGCCAGCACGTGGCGAACCTGCTGCCGTTCCAGCCCGGGGAGGAGATCGCGCAGATCATGGCGCTGCGCGACTACGAGGCCGCGCCGTACCTGGTGCTCGCCACCCGTGAGGGCCTGGTCAAGAAGTCCCGCCTGGAGGACTTCGACTCGGCGCGCGCGGCCGGCATCATCGCGATCAACCTCCGCGACGAGGACGAGCTGATCGCCGCCCGCCTGGTCTTCCCCGACGACGACCTGCTGCTGATCTCCAGCGACGCCCAGGCGATCCGCTTCCCGGCGTCCGACGAGTCGCTGCGGCCGATGGGCCGGGCCACCAGCGGTGTGATCGGCATGCGGTTCCTGGAGGGCGACTACCTGCTCAGCATGGACGTCATCCGCCCGGACGACGGTTCCACCGACGTCCTGGTCGCCACCGAGAACGGCTACGCCAAGCGCACCCCGTCCGAGCAGTACCCGGTGCAGAACCGGGGCGGCAAGGGCGTTCTGACGGCCAAGGTCGTCGAGGCCCGGGGCAAGCTGGTCGGTGCCATGATGGTCGACCCCGAGGTGGACGAGATCTTCGCGATCACGTCCGGGAGCGGCGTCATCCGCACCGGCGCCGCCGAGGTCAAGCAGTCGGGCCGCACCACCATGGGCGTCCGCCTGATGAACCTCGACAAGGGCAACAAGATCGTGGCCGTGGCGCGCAACGCCGAGGCCGCGGAGGAAGCCGAGGCCGACGCCGTCGCGGCCGAGGTCGCGGAGGCCGCCCAGGCCGAAGCCATCGCCGACACGGGTGAGAGCGCGGTCGACGGGGATCGCAACCCTGAGGCCTAGACTGCGCGTTAAGCCCGATAAGGACCGTGGGGTTCGCTTCGCGAACCCCACGGGGTCCGAACGCGTCAATTACCCGTTCTCAACGAAAGTCCAGCGGTAACGTTTCTATGTCTGACAACCAGCGGAACACCACCACGAACGAATCCGACTCGGACACGGCAGGAACCGCCGCGGTCGGGGACATGGAGACGGCCGGTAGGGACACGGTCGAGGCGGAGGCCACCGGGGCCGCCGAGACGCCCGTGAGCGAGGGCGTCGAGGAACCCGGGGAGGAGGCGAAGGCCCCCGCCGAGACCGGGACCGAGGCCGGAGCCGCACCGGAGCCCGAGGCCGTTGCCACGGCCGAGGAGCCCGTCGTCCCCGCAGCCGCGTCGTCCAAGCCGTCCAAGCTGTCCGAGCCGTCGGAGGAGGAGCCTGTGGCGGAGGACCGCGCTGAGGCGGGGGGTACGCCAGTGACCGAAACGAAGGCCTCGGTGCCCGAGGGCCCGAGCGCCGTGAAGGCGAGCTTGTCCAGTCGCAAGGCCCACCTGACGGTCTCCCGGGTGGAGCCCTGGTCGGTGATGAAGTTCAGCTTCGTCATCTCGTTGGTCTGCTTCATCGTCCTGTTCGTGGCGATCGCCGTCGTCTACGCGACGCTGTCGATGCTGGGTGTCTTCGAGGAGTTGACCAACATGATCGACGCCCTCCTGGAGGGTGACGGCGGTGACGGTGAGCTGGGCCTCAACCCGGCCGCGTGGTTCTCGCCCGGCCGCGTGCTCGGCTACACCGGTGTGGTCGGCGCGCTGAACATCGTGCTGATCACGGCGCTGTCCACCGTGGGCGCGATGGTCTACAACCTGGTCGCCGACCTGGTCGGCGGCGTGGACGTGACGCTCTCCGAGGCCGAGTAGGTCGTTCGCGCGGGCCCGGTCCTTCCGTGGGAGGGCCGGGCCCGCACGCGTACCGAGCACTCCCGCACAGGGGTAAAATAGGAGGTGAAGAGGGGCACGGAACCCGTGTCTCCCTTCGTTTCCGTGCCAGGTATCCGGTTCGCTCCGGGATCGCGGATACGGTAGAGTTCCCTCGGAACGAGGGCGTATAGCTCAGTCGGTTAGAGCGCATCCCTGATAAGGATGAGGCCCCAGGTTCAAGTCCTGGTACGCCCACACAGCTTGTTCACAGCAGAGCCTTGCTTCTCCGATCGGAGAGCAGGGCTCTTCTTGTTGTGCCCGCCGTTCGTCCGCGGGGGCGCTGGGGGATCCACTGGCAGAACGCACACTCCCCCGGCGCCGAGCGGTACCGACAGGACGCCAAGTCGACAACAGGTCGAATCGCTGTGTCGACCCGGCAGGGGGGCTCACCGCGCCTGGCGAGGCCGTACAGCTCTCGAATCGTGAAGGCCTTGCGCTCCTCGGCCGCTGTTCTCCCGCGCGGTGGTTTCGTCGTCGAGGGGGTGGGGCTCTGTGGCCACAGCTCGTGACAGGTGTGAGCCGGACGAGCGGACCAAAAGGATCGACGGGAAGATCGCCGAGGTCCTGGGCCAGGACGAACGCAGCGCGGTCATCCGTTCCATAGCCGGAGACCGTGCCGCCTGCTTCTACCTGTCGGCGCAGCCGGCGCTACCGCGGCCGGGGCGATGCTGAGGGACCCTGCCCCGGTGCCTGTGGCGGACTCGGCATCATGAGCCCCACACGGACGTGATCCTGGAGGCGTTCGGGGCCTTTCCACGTGGCAGGATCCAGGTACGGCACACCAGGAAGATCAACACGATCTCCACCGGCGCGCCCGCGTAGTACATCAGCTCGGCCCCTGCGCGCGCCTGTTCGGCGGGGACCCCCTCGGGCGGGGCGGCATAGAGGGTTTTGGCGAGGATGTTGTGCGCCGCGATCGCCAGGACCAGCGCCGCTGCCCGCCACGGCGGGGAGGGCCGGTGCGGCGCCGGGTCGGGGCCGCCCACGACAGCGAAGGTGAACAGGTATCCGGCGGCCAGCACATGCGCGTGGACCAGGGCGTGCACCAAGGGGTCGCTGTGCGTGGTGGTGTACAGGGCGGTCCGGTAGAGCACCCACAGTCCGCCGATGTTGAGCGCCCCCGCCACGAACGGATTCGTCAGCACCGCCAGTGGGAGTGAGGACAGCAGCCGGGCGAGGGGGCGGGACGTGCGCACCGGCAGTACCCGCAGGGCCAGGGTGACCGGGGCCGCCAACACCAACAGGAGCGGACCCAGCATCCCCAACAGGACGTGCCCGGCCATGTGAGCGGTGAAGTCGTGGTGGGCTCGTTCGGCCAAGGGGCCGACCAGGGCGACGCCCACGCACAGCAGGCCCCCCGCCCATGACGAAGTGCGTGCGACCGGCCAGGAGGTGCCGCGCCTGTGCAGGATCACCACCGCCACCGCGTAGGCCATCAGGGCGGTCACCAACAGGATCGCTGCCGCCGATTCTCCCGGGTTGGGCCAGGCGGATTCGGGGACGTGGTGTTCGTGGTGGTCCATGGGGTCAGGCCCTGGCCTCGGTGGGTTCAGCGGACCGGCCCGCGCGTCGTGCGGTGACGGTCCACAGCACGATTCCAGCGAGGAGAAGGACGGCGGCGATGACGTTCCACGTCACGTCGTAGGGCACCAGGTCCACGCCGTAGCGAATCTGGTGCAGGCCCATCACCTTGTGGTGGACCAATCCGTCGTAGAGCTGGAAGGACCCTGCCCCGGTCAGCCACCCGGCGGTGAAGGCCAGGCCCCAGAAGGTGTGTTCGCGGCGCAGCGCGGTGACCATGAGCAGCGAGGCGACGGTGGCGAACCAGCTGAAGGCGTGGAAGAGCCCGTCCGAGACCAGTCCCACGTCGCTGGTGGACAGATCGTAGAAGTGGTGCCAGTGCAGGAGCTGGTGGAAGACCACCTCGTCGACGAAGGCGACCGTCCCCAGGCCGAGCAGGATGCCCGCGATCAGATTGCGGCCGTGGCGTGAGCGCGGATTTCCTCGCGTTGGTGTGGACATCGTTTCCCCTTGGAGGCCGGGCCGGTCTTGTGTTGAGCCGTTGTACACGGCTACCCGAGGGCCAAGGGAGAAACACGCAGGCCCGCTGACGCTTCCACTGATCGGGTGCAATCCAGCCAGAGCCTTGACGCAGACATTGACAGGGCTCTTCTCGCTGTGTCCGCCGTTCGTCCGGGGGAGCGCTGGGGAGTCCTCGTGCGGAACGGGCGCTCCCCCCGCGGCGGAGACGAACCGACTGGTCGATGAGTCGACAAGAGGACGAAGCGCCATGTCGCCCCGACTCCGGCAGACCCTCCCCTCCCCTCCCCTCCCCTCCCCTGGCCGGCAGGGCCGCGTCCGGTGCTCCGGCGGGAGCCGGAACACCGGACCGGCGGGTCAGCCGGGCGGGGAGGGCTCGGGGCGCGGGCTCCACCAGGTGCGGGAGGCCCAGGCGCCGAGTCCGATCCCGAAGAGGACCATGCCCGCCGTCATGAGCCACTCGTTCGACCCCTCCGGCCCGTAGACCCTGCTGGCCGAGCCGACGTCCACGGCGACGGTCTCGTTGCCCACCGGACACGTCTCCCGGTCCCTGCCGTACAGGTACACGTTTGCGCGTTCGGGTCCTCCGGTGTCGGGCACGAAGGTGCCGTAGCAGGTGCAGGACTCGTGCCCCGGGTGCTGCACGCAGTCCACCCGGCTCCCGGTGAAGGAGCCGGGAGCCCCCTCCGCGCGAGCGGCGCGAATACTCCGCTCCACGTTGGAGGCCCCCGCCCAGATGATCAGCGCAGCGATCAGTAGCAGTGCCACGCTGAACGCCGAGCCCTGTCTCCGTCGGGTGCTCAACGCCCCCGCCCGGCCGTCTCACGGGCGCAGTCGCACCGCATCACCTCCCGCTCGACCGCGTTGGGCCGCACGTGCAGGTACATCGCCACGGCCATCGGGACGAAGACGAGCGTGTTGTAGAACAGGTGCAGCTCCACGCGCGGGATCAACAGCTGGATGAGGCTGGTCGGGACGTCACCTCCGCCGATGTAGGCCCCGCTGGAGACCTGGACGAGCAGGATCAGGTGCTCGAAGTGGTGCCAGACCTGGATGACCAGGGACACCGTCCACCACGTCCGCGACCGCCCGGTGAAGCCCGGTAGGAACAGGAGCAGGCCGAGCAGCATGATCAGGGCGTAGCCGTAGTGCATCCACTCGGAGGTGACCAGCCAGGGGAAGGGGATGCCGAGTACGCCGCGCGCCTCCGCCAACGGCCAGTCGAGCGCGTAGATCTGGACGGCCTGCACGATGTGCTCGGCCCAGTGGGCGATCACGATGAACAGGTACAACCGCAGGCACAGCTGGTGACGGTGGCCGTTCAACACGTCCATCGCCTGGTGGTACCGGTCCGAGGGGGCCGCTCGCGAGGCCTCTCCGGGCCGTTCGGCAGCACTGGTGGGGGTTTGCGACATGGGCGTTCTCCTTCAGGGAGCTCAGCCGTCGCCCGCGCGAGGGGGAGTGGACGACGACGGGGTGGGGGTTGGTTCGGTGGGCGCGGTCGGTCCGCTCTCCGGCGCCCGCCCGTTGAGCAGGGACGCGCCGACCAGGACGAGGCCGCGCAGCACGCAGGTGATGACGAGCGCGAAGAAGAGCCCGAACACGACGTGGAAGCTGACGAGGATGCCGTACACCGCCGCCGTGGTCAGGCCGAACACCATCTGGTTGCGCGGTTTCGAGGGTGTCGTCCCCGGGTCGGTGATCATGTAGTTCATGTAGAGGATGAAGGCCACGCCGGTCATCGGCATGAGCGCGGCGAGGAGCACGTGGTCCAGGAAGAGCCACCTCAGCACCGCTTGGAGGCCGAATCCCATCACCCAGCCGAGGATCAGCGGCCAGCGCTTGGTGAGGTTGACGTTGAGCATCGTCCCGGCCATGAGGATCCCCAGGGGGATCAGCCAGTCCACGGTGCCCCAGGCGTTGTTCGTGAAGTGGTAGGGCGGTGAGATGCCCACCCACGGGAACAGCAGCAGCGTCACCGCGATGCCGAAGTTGGAGGGGTTGAGGAAGTGCCGCCAACGCCCTCCGACGGGCAGTCGGAACAGGTACTTGCTGCTCACCGCGACGGAGACCGCGAACATGTACGGCCAGAGCGACGCGTTGCCCCACAGGAGCATCGCGCACGCCAGCCCGGCGATGTGGGTGGGCAGCAGGTAGTCGACCATCTTTTTGGCGCCGCCCATGTATCCGGGCGTCCTGCCCGCAGCGCGTGCGTCGAGCGTCTCCAGGGCGAGGTCGAGCGCGTAGCCGAACAGGACGGCCACGATCGGTGTGAGGGGCGACTGCTCGAACCCCAGGAACAGGTGCCCGATGATGGTGAACACCGTGATGGAGGTGGCGAACATGCGCAGGGCCTTCACCCTGCGGTCCACCGCGGGTTTGGCGCCGCCCTCCGGGGGGTTCGCCGCGGGGGTGTCCTCGGCAGGGTCGGGAGCGGAGCCCCTCGTGCCCTCGGATCTGGTCACGGTCATCGGACTACCGCCGTTCCGTCGTCATCGAGGAGAACCGTGTGGGTTCCCGGTTCCACGACCAGGTCGGCGCTGTGCTGACCGCCGTCGCCGTCCCTCCAGGAGACGGTGAGCGGCAGGTCTGCGCCCGGGGCCGCCAGGTGGACGAGGGAGTCCGAGACCCCCACGTGTCCGTTGGCGTGGAAGAGCTCCCTGGTCTGCGGCGGGTGGCCCTCGTCGTCCACCCGCACAGTGGCGCCGATCGCGGGAGTCAGGGCGTCTTCGCCGGCGGCGCCCGGACGGACCAGGCGCAGGACGACGCCGGGGTCGGCGTCGGGGGCCGTGTTCAGCAGGAGGCGCGAGTCCTCCCACTGGTTGGCGACCACCACGTCCAGGAGGCCGTCGCCGTTGACGTCGCCGAAGGCGAAGGCCCGGGTGACGTCGTATTCGGAGATACCCACGGGCTCCGCGAGGTCGGCGTACGTGCCGTCGTCCCCGCGCACCCAGAAGGGGTTGGTCTCGTGTCCGGAGAGGTCGTCGCCCTGCGCGAAGTTGGGCCAGACCGCGGGGTGCTGGAGCAGCCGGTCGTTGCCCATGGCGATCTCCTGGAGCTCCGGCCAGCGGGTGTCCTCCCCCTTGAGGAAGCCGGTGGCCTGGAACAGCTCGTCCGTGCCGTCGTTGTCGAAGTCGCCCGACTTGACGTCCCAGGACCATCCGCTGCGGGCCAGCCCCAGTTCCTCGCTGCCCTCCGTGTAGGGGACCGTGCCGTCGAGGAGTTCGGCCCCGTCGCCGTCGGGCACGAAGGCGAAGTTGCTCTCGTGGAGCGCGTAGGGGCTGGTGATGTTGCTGACCACGATCATCGGGAGATCGGAGCCGTCGGTGTAGGTGAAGGCCACCCCCATACCCTTGAAGGAGCCGTTCCCCATCACCTGGGACTTGGGTGTGATCATGTCCCGGTCGCCCTTCAACAGCTCCAGCCGGACGTCCCCCGGGGTGGAGTGGTTGACGAGGAGGCTGTCGTTGCCGAAGTCGTTGCCCAGGTAGATGTCGGGCACCCCGTTCCCGGTGAGGTCCTGGAAGCCGATCGCCAGGGTCCAGGCGGTGGTCGCCCGTTCGGGAATGGCGTTGCTCGCGTCGGTGACGACGGGCGGGGCGTCCGCCTTTCCCGTCGGTTCGGTGAGCAGGAGGCGGTTGCGTCCGCCGTTGGTGGCCAGCCCCATGCTCTGCTGCATCTCCATGCGGGTCTCGTCGTGGGCGTCGGGGTCCAGGACGCGGGCGCCGTCGGGGAAGTAGTTGCCGACCAGGACGTCCAGGCTGCCGGAACCGTCCACGTCGGCGACGTTCAGCGAGGTGGTGTTCCAGACCTGCATCGGCTCGACCAGCTCGTGGGCGGTGAAGTTCTCCGCCGCGGGCGTCGCGTCCGACCCTGCGGTGTTGATGAACTGGACCGGTGAACGGCCCCAGTAGTAGACGATGATGTCCAGGTCGCCGTCCTCGTCCAGGTCGGCGGGGACGCAGCCCATGGGGGCCATGGTGTGGTCGTAGGGCAGGCCCTCCGGAAGCAGTTCCACCACCGGGTAGTCGTCCTCCCCGCTGCCGGGCGCGTTGCGCAGGGTGACGCTGTCGTCCCGCGGGTCGATCAGGCACACGTCCGCCGACTTGTCGAGTCCGCGCAGGTCGAGCAGGGCTCCGCCCGCACCGACCGCGGAGATCCAACCTCTGAACGATTCGAGGGCGGGGGCCACCTCCCGTTCGTATCGGGCGTCCTCGGGTTCGGAGTTGAGCGCGAGCGTCTCGAAGGCGAAGGGCGCGGCCCGTGCGGTCTGTTCGGTCGCGCCTGGTGTGGGACGAATGGTCATGGTGCCCACCGCGCCCATCAGTGCCAGGGCCAGCGCCATCGTCGCCACGCGGTACATCATCCGCATAGGGGCTCCTCGGAGGCGGGTGGCGATGCCACCCGTCGGTATCAGGACGTTATTCAGGTTCACCGACGCCCCCGCATACCTCCATATCCATTCTTGCGACACTCGCAAAGTGAGCGAAACAAAGCGCAAGCGAGAGGACGCGCTCCGATCCATCGTCGGTAGATGCTCTACGGGAAAGCCTTGCCAACAATTCAGGGGAGAACACATGACCACCGCGAACCAGACATCCGTTCCGGGCCTTTCCGCCGAGGACACGGCCGGGGTGACGGCTCTCCCGGGCCGTATCGTCGCAGCGTGGGCCGCCCATGACTCCGCCGCGTTCGCCGAGGTGTTCACCGAGGACGGCACGATGATCCTCCCGGGCGTGATGTGCCGCGGGGGCGAGCAGATCCGGGCCTTCATGGCCCAGGCTTTCGAGGGTCCTTTCAAGGGCACCCGGGTGGTCGGAAACCCCGTCTCCGTGAGAGCTTTGGGGCCGGATGCGGCAGTCCTGGTGACCCAGGGGGGAATCCTCGCGCCCGGTGAGGACGAGGTGTCGGACGCGCGCGCCGTACGGGCCTCCTGGGTGGCGGTCCGCACCGACGGCGGGTGGCGGCTCGCCGCCTACCAGAACAGTCCCCGCGACGCGGCCTGAGCAGGGGGCGGGCCCCTTCGGGGCGATCGGGCCCGCACCCCTTTCGCCTGCCACCCCGCGCGAAATCCGTTCGAATTTGCTTTCGGAAAACGGCCTCAGTCCACGGGCAATGCGCGATTTCTTCTTGACAGGCCGAAGCTCCCTAGACAGAATCTGTCCGGATTCAGAATTCCATCCGACCCCTTGTAGCTCCCCATGAACACGGACGCCCCCGCCCCCAGGGCGGGCCGGCGGGAATGGGCGGGTCTGGCGATCCTCGTCCTTCCAACGCTCCTGGTCTCGGTGGACATCGGCGTCCTCTTCCTGGCGCTGCCCCACCTCGCCGCTGACCTGGGCGCCTCCAGCACACAGCTCCTGTGGATCACGGACATCTACGCGTTCCTGATCGCGGGATCCCTGGTGACCATGGGAAACATCGGAGACCGCATCGGCCGCCGGAAACTGCTCATCATCGGCGGGACCGCCTTCGGACTGGCATCGGTCCTGGCGGCCTACTCGTCCAGCGCGGAGATGCTCATCGGAGCCCGCGCCCTCCTGGGGGTCGCCGGAGCGACCCTGGCTCCCTCGGCTCTCGCGCTCGTGAGCACCATGTTCGCCGAGCCCCAGCAGCTCCGACCCCCTCGCGTACGTCGCCCTGATCGGCGGCATCGTCGTCACAGTGCTCGTCGTACGGCGGCAGCGACTTGCGTCCCCTCTGGTGGACCTCAGCCTCTTCGCGAACAGGACCTTCCGCTCGGCGCTGCTGATCATGCTCCTCGGATCCATCGTGATGAGCGGCATGATGATGCTCATCGCCATGTACCTCCAGATGGTGGTGGGCCTCGGCCCCCTCCAGGCCGGCCTCTGGACCGTCATCCCGGCGGCGGCGACGGTCGGGGGCGCCATGCTCGCCCCCGCGGTCGCCCAGCGCGTGAGCCCGGGCGTCGTCATCGCGGCCGGGCTCCTGGTCTCGGCCGCGGGCTTCCTCCTCATGACCCAGGTGGGCCCGTTCAGCGGTCTGGCCGTCACCCTCGCCGGTATCGCCATCGGCTCGGTCGGCGCCGGCTGCTTCGCGTCCTTGGGCACCGAACTGGCGCTGGGCGCGGCGCCCCGGACCGGGCCGGTTCGGCCGCCTCGGTGTCGGAGACCGGTGGTGAGCTGGGCGTGGCCCTGGGCATCGCCACGCTGGGCACGCTGGGGGCCGCGGTCTACCGCAGCCAGGTGCAGGTCCCCGACTCGGTTCCGGCCGAGGCGGCGGAGTCCTCCCGCGAGAGCATCGCGAACGCGACCGTCGAGGCCGTGTCGCTGCCCGCGCAGGTCGGTGCCGACCTGCTGGAGAACGCGAGGGAGGCGTTCTCGACCGGTCTGGGCGTCACCGCGGCGGCGGCCGTGGTCCTCTACGTGCTGCTCGCAGTGCTCGCCTTCGCCACGCTCCGCGGAACCCCGCCGACGGGGGCCGCGGAGGCGGACGGCTCCACCGGCCCGGACGCCGACCGTGCCACCGGCGGAGCGGCCTCCGTCCACGAACCGGTGTCCGTCGACCCGTACACCTCATCGGTGTAGGCGTGGACGACGCGTTCGACCCCGGCGCGCAGGCACTCGCCCAACAGGACCCCGGTCCCCCACGACCGCGACGCCGAAGGCCCGGGGGTCCCGCATCCGTCGGACGGTGAGCAGGGCCTCCGGTCGCCGGGCCAGGAAGGTCCGGGCCGCGTTTCCGTCTGGCCGTGGGCGTCTGTACGTCGTGCACGATGGTCCAGCAGTCGGAGGAGGTGCCCGCCGCGACCATGTTCGGTGAGGGGTACCCGTCCCGGACCTCCTCGTCGGCGCTGACGGGCGACCACTTCCGCGCCACCGCGCGGAGGCTGGTCCCGGAGGAGGCGCGCTCCCCCGACCCCCTTTTCGTGGAGAATCGGATGCAACGACGGCACTCTGCTGCAGGGGGTCGCCGCCGCCGGTGCCGGACACCTGGGGGTGGACCCGTCGGGCGCCGCCGTGGTCGCGGAGTCCGTCGGCGTGCGGGTGATGGTGGACTACTTCGGTGAGGCGACGTCCAAGAGCGCGACCGTCCTCAACTACTGCGGGATCGGCCCGGAGCTGGTGCCGTTCGTGTGCGACTCGACGCCAGGCAAGCAGGGGCGCATGACCCCGGGGACGCGCATCCCGATCCGCGCCCCGGAGGCGTTCGTCCCCCACCCGGACTACGCACTGCTCTTCGCCTGGAACCACGCCTACGAGATCATGGCCAAGGAGCGCGCGTTCACGGAGGGGGCGGGCGCTGGATCACCTACGTCCCCGAGGTGCGCGTGACCAGGGGAATCGGGTCCGTGGGCCTCGCGGTCGGCTGAGTACGGGGCCGGGGCCCGGCGGTCGGTGCGCGTCGGCCCGGGCCCCGCGTCGGCGCACGGCGTCGGGGGCGTGGGACCGGCTCCGGTCCCACGCCCCCTGTCACGCCCCCGGACAGGGCCCGTCCGCTACCAGTCCAGGGTCCGGCAGAACGCCCGGACGTCACGGACCAGGTCGTCGGGGCGTTCCAGGGCGGCGAAGTGGCCGCCCGCGTCGAACTCGGTCCAGTGGGTCAGCGAGGGGAGGATCCCCTCGGCGTAGCGCCGTACGGCCCGGACGGCGTCCCGGGGGAAGGAGGCGACGCCGACGGGGGCCTCCAACGGCCACGGTCCGCCCCACGTGCGGACGAAGTTCTCCGTGGTGTGGTTGGACTCGAAGTAGAACTGGGCACTGCTGCCGGCGGTCGCCGTGAACCAGTAGACGCTCGCGTTGGTGAGCACCCTGTCCCGGTCCACCGCGTCCTCGGGGACCTTCCCCGAGTCCGTCCACTCCCAGAACTTCTCCCAGATCCAGGCGAGCTGGCCCACCGGCGAGTCCGTGAGGGCGTAGGCGAGGGTCTGGGGGCGTGTGGACTGGATGTGGCGCCACCCCGCGCCGTCCTCCTCGAAGGCGGCCGCGAACCGGAGCCGCTCGGCGTCGGCGGCGTCCGGTTCCCCGGCGTCGGGGGGCGGGACGGTGACCAGCATGTTCACGTGGACTCCGGCGACGTGCCCGGGGTCCACCAGCCCGGTGCGCAGGGAGATGACCGACCCCCAGTCGCCGCCCTGGGCCGCGTAGCGCCCGTAGCCCAGGCGGCACATCAGCTCGGCCCACGCCCGCGCGACGCGCTCGGTGTCCCACCCCGGCTCGGTCGGGGCCCCGGAGAACCCGTATCCGGGGATCGACGGGATGACGACGTGGAAGGCGTCCGCGGGGTCCCCGCCGTGGGACGCGGGGTCGGTGAGCGGGCCCACCACGTCGAGGAACTCGACCGGGGAGCCCGGCCACCCGTGGGTCAGCAGCAGGGGGCGGGCCCCCGGCTCGGGCGAGCGGACGTGCAGGAAGTGCACGTCCACTCCGTCGATCTCGGTGATGAACTGGGGGAACGAGTTCAGGTGCGCCTCGGCCGCGCGCCAGTCGTACCCGTTCCTCCAGTACGCGACGAGTTCGCGGAGGTAGCCGAGCGGGACCCCGCGCTCCCACTCCGCTCCCGGCCCCTGTTCCGGCCACCGTGTGGCGGCCAGGCGCCGGTGGAGGTCGTCGACGTCTCTCTGGGGGATGTGGACCTCGAAGGGTCGGATCCGTGTCATGTGTTCCTCTTCCTCAGTGGCGCGGCACGGCCCCGGGGCGGGGGGGTGTGCCCGGGACGGGCCGTGTCCGGGGGTGGACGACCGCGTGCCGTGCGACACGCAGGAGCAGGTCGGGGCGCATGATCGACTGCGGGGGCGCCACGAGCCCGGCCGCCCGCACGAAGGCCTCCGACAGCCGTGCGTCATGCACGGCGGCCCGTTGGAGGCCGGTGGTGTAGGCGTTGGCGAATCGGGTCATCACGGTGCGCCGGCCCTCGACCCCGGGGTAGCCGAGGTCGGAGCCGGCCGCCAGGCTCCAGGGAGCCTGGACGTCGCGCGCCACGTCGGCGAAGAAGCGGGTCGCCGAGAGCGGTCCTGCGGCCCGCACGTGCCGCCGGAGTGTGAGTGCCTCGCGCGCGGCGACGGTCATGCCCTGCGCGTAGACGGGGTTGAAGGAGCAGACGGCGTCCCCGACCACCAGGAACCCCTCGGGGAAGCGCCGCAGCGACTCGTAGCGTCGGCGCACGCTCGCGGGGAAGCGGATGGTCACGGGGTCGTCCAGCGGTTCGGCGTCGGTGATCGCGTCGTGGATGTCGGGGATGGGGAGCGAGCGGGCGAACGCCTCGTAGCCCTCCGGGTCGGTGGGCGGGTGGTCCCCCAGGACCCCGGTGAGGGAGAGCTGTACGTGCCCCTCCCCTCCGGGGACGGGGTAGAAGAAGGCACCGCGGGGGTGCGAGGGGGTGGCGGCGGGGATGATGGCGATGTCGTCGCCGAACGGGTCGGTCCGCAGGCGGTAGTGCCGGGTCGTGTAGGCCAGGCGGACGCCGACGCGATCCTCCGGCGGGCGTTCGTAACCCAGCTCCTCCAACCAGACCGGTGTCCTGGAGCCCCGTCCCGTGGCGTCCACGACCAGCGCCGCCTCCAGGGTGGTCGTGTCCTCCCCTTCGGGGGTCACGCGCACGCCGACCACGCGGCGGCCTCCCCCGTCGGTCTCCAGTCCGTCGATGGTGTGTCCGGTGCGCGCGACCACGTGGGGGATCGCGAACACGCGGCGGCGGACGTGGTCCTCCAGGACCGGTCGCGTGGCCGCCAGCGAGAGGAGCCCGGACCGGCTGGGCCGCATCCTCCTTCCTCCGAAGTACCAGCGGATGTCACCGCTGAAGTCGCCCACGCGGACCCCGGACCGGATCAGGTCGTCGGTGAGCCCGGGGAAGAGCTCCTCCAGGATCTGCTGCCCCTGGGCCACCAAACCGTGGGCGTGGCGCCCCTGCGGCACGCCCCGGCGGGCCCCGGTCCCGTCGGTCAGCGGATCCCGGTCGACCACGACGACCTCGCGGTAGGTCTCCGAGAGCGTCCGGGCGGCCAGTAGGCCCGCCATGCTCCCGCCGAGGACCACGGCGCGGTCCCCGCCGGCGCGGGCGTCACTCTGCCCTGTCATGTGCGCCTCCCCCGCCGCTCAGACGTAGTCGGTGTTGGGTTCGAGGCCGCACATGGTCCTGCCGTGCAGCTCGAAGTTGGTGGAGGGGTGCATGATCGCGTGCAGGGACAGGGTCCTCATGTCGCGTTCCACCCGCTGGATGGGCACCGAGGAGTAGACGGAGGAGGCTCCGCTCGCGTCCGCCAGGAGCGTCACGGCCTCGCGCGCCCTGCGGCAGGCCGCGCCCATGTGGAGACGGACCTTGGACCGGTCCTCCAGCGGCCAGCCCCCCGTCGGACCTCCGAGGTCCGCGATCTCCGCGGCTCTGCGCGTGTGGAACGCGGCCTCCTCGATGGCCGCCTCGGCCTCGGCCACCGTCAGATGGGTCACCGGGGCCGCCGACTGGTCGTCGTAGGCGGTGTAGGTGATCTTGCGGCCCGGCAGGCGCTCGAAGAACAGGTCCCGGGCGGCGAGCGCCAGCCCCAGGGCGACGCCGCTGATGGTGGCGCAGGCCGTGGGCATGAAGGGGACGGCGTACGCGGGCGACGGCTCCTCGCCCTCGTACGCGGGCTGTCCCTGGAGCACGGGCACCACCGGCAGGACCCGCTCCTCGGGCACGAAGAGCCCTTCGGCGACGGTGGAGACGCTGCCCGAACCGCGCAGACCGGCGGTGTCCCAGTCGTCGACGACGCCCAGGTCCTCCACCGGTACCGCGAGCATCACGGGCTCGAAGCCGCCGTCGGGCCTGGCGAGCACGGCCGCGCTGGTGTTCCAGTGGCTCTGCTGGACACCGGTGTTGAAGGCCCAGCGCCCGTTGACGACGACGCCGCCCTCGACCGGCGCGGCGACGGCGGACGGGCCGATGATGCCGCTCACCCGCGTGTCGGGGGAGGAGAACACCTCCTCCCGGACCTTCTCGGGGAAGCGGCCCATCATCCACGAGCTGATGGACCAGACGGCGACCGTCCAGCCGGCGGCGCCGTCGCCCCGGGTGAGCTGCGTGACGACGTCGGTCACCGTGCGCGTGTCGGCCTCGTGGCCCCCGTACCGGACGGGGCGGCGCATCCGCAGGACCCCCGAGCCGTCGAGCGCCTCGACGACCTCGTCGGTGAGACGGCGTCGCGACTCCCCCTCCGCGGCGTTCTCCCGCAGCAGCGGCAGCAGTTCCTCCGCACTCGCGACGAGTTCCTCCCTGGTGGGAACAGAAACACCCATCTTCAACCCCTTTCGGTTCTCACGAATTCGAGACAACCGTTCCATCCCGGGGCGCGGAAATCGTCTCGTGGATTGCTGTCGGCGCCGACGGCGGCAGGGGCCGGCGACAGGGCAATCCGGGAGTCGTCGGGGCGCCTGACCGGCACGGACAATGGCCGCTGGAACGGGATGGAGCGCGCCCCGTCCCTCCGCACGACAGAGGAGAGCCATGGGAAGAGCAAGCGAGGACAAAGACAGGACCACGATCGAGGCCTGGTTCCACTACTACATCTCCCCGGATTTCCTGGACGGCATCCGGTCCCTGGCCTCGGAGTTCGAGAAATCCCATCCGGAATACAAGGTCAACATCACCGGCCACCATTTCCAGAGAATGCCGGACGAGGTGGCCGCGGCCGCCGCGCGGGGGGAGCAGCCCGCGCTGGCCGAGTACCTGTACCTGTCCACGCGTGAGGCCTTGGACACCCGCGGCCGGGACGGACGCCCGCTGTTCCGCTCCGTGGAGGGGGCACTGCGCGGTCGTCGGGAGGCCCGGGGGGAGTCCGCCGTCGTCCTGGACGACGTGGTCCCCTCCGCGCGCGACTACTTCAGCTACGGGTCGGAGGTGGTGGCCATGCCGTGGATGGTCTCCACCCCGATCATGTTCGCCAACCGCACGCTCCTGGAGCGGGCCGGGGTGGAGCGGGTGCCTCGCACCTGGCGGGAGCTGGCCGAGGCGTGCGCCGCGGTGACCGCCGCACCCGGAGGGCCCGAACACGGTGTCACCTGGGCGAACTACGGCTGGTTCTTCCAGCACGCGGTGGCGCAGCAGGGAGGGCTGCTGGCGGACCACGGCAACGGGCGCGAGGGGCGGCCCACCCGGGTGCTCCTGGACTGCCCCGAGGCGCTCGCCTACGCCCGGTGGTGGCGCGGCATGCACAAGGACGGCCACTACCTGTACACGGGCACGAAGGCCGACTCCACCAGCACGCCCAAGGCCTTCGAGGAGACCCACGCCGCCTTCGCCCAGCAGCGCGTCGCCTTCGTCCTGGGCTCCTCCGTGGAGGCGGAGCGGGTCGTCGGGGCCGGGCGCGAACACGGTTTCGACGTCACCGCGCACCCGATTCCGCACAACGACGAGGTCCCCCACCACGGCGACCTCATCGGCGGGGACGCCCTGTGGCTCACCGACGGGCTGCCGGAGCGGGTCGAGGCCGGCGCCCTGGCCTTCCTCCGGTTCCTGGACTCCCCGGAGGTGGCCGCACGCCGACACAGGAGCACCGGGTTCAGCCCCGTGACCAAGGGCGCGATCGATCTGCTCACCCGGGAGGGGTGGTTCGACCGCAACCCCCACCTCCGCGTGGCCGTGGACCTGCTGAACGTGCCCGCCGCGGGAAACGCGGCGCGTGGCGCCCTGGTCCAGGACTTCTCCGGGGTCCACGACCTCCTCACCGACGCCATGCACGACGTCCTGATGGCGGACGCCGACCCCGGAGAGCGGTTGGCCCGTGCCGCCGAGGGGGCCCGCGCCCTCCTGGACGCGCGCCGGCCGTTCACGCCCACGACCGCTACCGACGGAAGGACCGACCGATGACGACCTCCCACACACCCTCTCCCTCCGCAGCCCCCTCCCGCGACGCCCGGAGCCTGGTCGCCGCGTTCGTCGGCGCCTCCGACGAGGAGAGCGGCCCCCTCTTCGACGAGCTCGTGTCCTCCGCCTGGCGCGAGGGCGCCACCACGTCCGCCGCGGCCGGGACGGCGGAGGCCGCCGCCGAGTCCCTGGAGGCGGCGCCGCCCGACAGGCAGGGACTCCTGGTCGTCCTGCTGGGTCTGCTCGCCGGGTCGGACGACGGTCCGCGCGTCACCGTGCGCGCGCACCTCGACACCTTCCTGCGACTGCTCGGCCGGACCGGGGGCGGCCGCCCCCTGACCCTGGCCCTGTTCTACCTGCTCGGGCACTTCCCCGAGGACCGGAAGCGGATCATGGCGGCGGTGGAGCCGCTGGACCCGCCCCGGGACGACCGGACACGGCTCGAACGGTGCCTGACCTCCCTGGACCCCGAGGACATCGTCCTCGGACGGGTGTGGCCGTCACCGTCGGAGTGGATCCTCGGCGAGGAGGAGCGCCGCGCGGACCGCGCGTGGGTGGCCGGACTGAGCGCCGACCAGATCGCGCGGGCCTGGGCACAGGACACCCGTTCGGTCCGCTCCCACGCGGGGGCGAAGGCGCTGTGGGCGGTACGCGAGGGCACCCCGGTCGCCGTGGTGGACCGCGGATCCCACGCGGACGCGCCCCTGTTCGAGGTCTCCGCCCTGCCGGAGCGCCGACCCGGGACGCACGGTGCCTCGCTGCGCTGCACCTCCTGCCGGGGAGGGCTGGAGGAGACCGGGGCGGGCCTCACCTGCCGGGACTGCTCCCTCGTCTATCCGGTGGAGTACGGCGTCGTGGACCTGCTCGACCCCCTCACACCCGAGGCCGGGGAAGCCGAGGAGGGGGAGCGGGGGGACGTGCTCCGGCACGCCCAGGTCATGCCGCGGGTGGGGCACCACTACGAGAACGGGCTGCGCCCGGCCTTCCTGCGCTCCATGGGGTCCAACTGGGGAGGCCTGGTCTCCCCCACCGACGAGGACTCCTACATCACCGAGCACCTGAGGCCCGTGGAGGGAACCGTCCTGGACATGGCCGCGGGGGCGGGCCGCTGGACCGCCGTCGTGGCCGACGCGGTCGGTCCGGAGCGGGTCGTCGCCCTGGACGCGAACCCCTCGATGCTCGTGTGGCTGCGGGGGCGCCTGCCGGACGTGGAGTCGGTACGGGCGAGCGCCCTCGACCTGCCCTTCGCGGACGCCTCGCTGGGCGCGGTGAACTGCTGGAACTCCCTCCAGGCCCTCCCCGACCCGGAGCGCGCCGTCGCGGAGGTCGGGCGGTGCCTGAGGCCCGGGGGCACGTTCACCCTGATGACCTTCCTCCGTTCCCCCGACCCGGTCTACCGCTACTTCCAGACCACGCAGAACTTTCCCGGCTTCCCCGACGGGATGCCCCTGTTCGAACGCGACGACATCGTCTCCTGGCTGCGTTCGGCGGGGATGTCGGTACGCGACGAGCGGACCCCGGGGACGTTCCTGATCATCACGGCGCGCAAGGAGGGCTAGGCAGGGG